>NZ_JACSGS010000013.1:0-136143 GCF_014334315.1 Aurantimonas sp. DM33-3
ATGCTGTATCGCTCGACGGACCGCCTCTGTCGTCGTGGCGCATCCATGAAGAACTTGGACCATAGCGCATCCTTCCATCCCTGCGAAAAGACTGCACCATCAAAACCCGGGATCAAACACCTAGGGCAAGCTAGATCGGGGGAGTGAATGAACGGCTACCTTAGCTTTCAGAATTCAATGAGAGCCCCAAGCTAGTCGTCGGCCATCGACCACAGGCGGCGTTTCAGACGATCCACGTCGTTCAGGATTTCGAGCAGATCGGCGGCTTCTTGGGGGAGCAGGTTAATCAGGTGCACACGCTCGAACGCGGCAGGCTCATCGGTGAAGATGTCGATTATGCTGCATTGGCCGACGGCATTCTGCCTGATGGTGTAGCGGTCGTGCGGCATAAGGTTCACGTCTCTGGCGAAGGGCGGCGGTCCTTCTGCCAAGGCCAACGCCCCTCAATCTCCACTTCTAGGGAGAAGCTGAGGAACGTGCGGATTAGGACGATGCCGGCTAGTATGGCAAGACTCTCCAGGGTGGGCTCGATCGCAACCGTGTTGATGATGTCTGCCGCCACAAGGAACTCTAGTCCCAGAAGGATGGAGCGACCAAGACTGGACCGGAATTGGTGGAAAGGCTCAGAGCCATCGTCTGCCAGTCGCTGTCTCAGGAATGAAATCGTCGCGCTGATCGTCCCGATTACGATGACGAGAATGCCTGCGACTTCAATTCCGCGGGTTGTCCAATGCAAGGCTAGGCCGAGCGCTTCATCCACGAGCTTCTTCCTTCCTGGGTCACCGAACGAACGGCCGCCCTGAAAGCGCGTTCCAGTTTAATGAAGGCCGCGGCTGGTTTCCGCCTCAGCCACGTCTCAGTTCTCGAGGATTTCGTGGAAACGGCGCTGGAACTGATCGAGCTGGTTCAGGGACTGGAGCATCTCGGAGGCTTCCATCGATAGCAGCTCCGAAAGATCGAGGCTCCCAAATCTCGCTGGCGCTTCGTTGATGACATCAACGATGCTGAAACAGTTGTGATCGTCGCGTCTAAGTTTGTACCGATCGCTTATCATCATGATTACGATTCATCATCGCGATTTAATCGAACGCGTTCATTCAGCGAGACCGCCGTCTTGTCCGCTTCGGCCAACCTCCGGCGCGTCAGATTGCGACCGCAGACTTCTAACGGAAAGTTGGTGAAGGTGTCGATAACGGACCACGCACCGTCGCGGCTCCTGTGTGCCTGTAGCGATCATTCTCCGATGAGCTGGGCCAATTCTCTGCGAGCGGCAGCGCGACGCGCGTCCAGCCAATCGGCGAGGTCGGTTAGGTGCACGCCCTTGGCAGCCTTCTGGCTGTCTTCGATGCGGATAAGTGGCAGGCGGATCTCGCCCCGTCCGATCTTCCGGGCCAGCTTGTCAGGCGTCAGGTGCGAGAAGTAGTCCCGGCACACGGCATTGATCGGGATGACCGCCTGCCCGTCGTACTGAGCCATAAGCAGCATAGCGGTATTCATTTGACGTTCCTCGTGGCTGAGGCTGCAGTCGCAGCCCCGCTGGGACTCGGCTCATCCTGCAGCCGGAAAACAGCCGGGAGTGCACTACCCTCTTGGCCTGGATCAGTAATGCCGGTAACGGCGATCCCTATATCGATAATCACGATCCCATCGGTCGCGGTGGTGTCGCCTCCAGTCCCGATGACGGTAATAGTCGTGATGGCGATAGCGCGGCCGGTCATCGATCACGATCACCGGTTCGGCATAGACCGGCTCCTCGTAGATCACCCCCGAATAGGTCTCACTGTAGTAGCCGCTCCCGGCAACACATCCGGTCAGCATCAGGACGCCAAGGCCGATGGCGGCGTATTGTAGTAAGCGCTTGGTGGCTCTCATTTCCCCGCATCCTGACAGGCTTCACGCGCAACGCGCTGCGAGTTCTGACAAACTCGTCAAGGGACGAAAATGAAGTATGCGCACGCAAAAGCAAATATCGTAGCAGCAGCGTAGCAGCCATAAATGACGACGTCGTGGGCACGGTCTGTCTTCAGCTCGCGAACGGGTCGGTCACGCATCGTCATTGCTCCTCTCGGTTGCCTTGAGGAGTAAGCCCCGGACTGGGCGCAATTTCGACGGGCCAAGAAAAAGCGAAAGACTTAGTTAGCGGAGCGTTAACGCTGCGCGCAATGGCTCGCATAACCGACAGGTTATATTGTAACCATATGCATGTGCCGAGGGTATGGTTTTCGGCAGCGCCAATGCGAGCGGAGCGCGGCATTGGTTATTGATGGCTGGCAGATCAAAGCGGCTCAGGCCATTCTTGGCTGGACGGTGAGAGAGATGGCTGACGCCTGTCTTAGTCTTACAGTGCGGCCTCTAAAAGGTCACGCCATCGGTCACGGCGCTGCATCTCTTCATGCTCGAACCCGTCCATCCAGATGTCGTGCTCAGGCGTCTCTGGATCGAATGGATTCGTATCGGGTCGGCCCATCTGTCTGAAAGCGATCCGCCCTCCCGACCAGACTTTTCGTTCCATCTCGGCGGCGTGGAATCGTTCGGAGAGGGTGGTGACGTTATTCATTATGCATCCCTGCTGTCATGGCAGACTGTGCGGCAGCATCGCCGCTGTGCAGGGAGGTTTGCAAGATGAAACTGATGCGAGGCTTTGTTCGCTGGAGGGAACGAGCCAGCGAGCCCGCGATCAACGCCTAGCTGTTAAAGGACAAAACCAAAGTGGGGAAGGAAGTGGGGATGGCGTTTTAGCATCGCCCAAAACTCTATAAACACCAGAGCGTTAAGGAAGTCTAATGGCGGTGAGAGAGGGATTCGAACCCTCGATACGGTTTCCCGTATACACGCGTTCCAGGCGTGCGCCTTCAACCACTCGGCCACCTCACCAGATGTTCGAGGCTACAAACGGGCGGTCTGGCCGTCTGTGACGCCTGAAAGGCGACCGGGCCGGAGCGCACCAAATCAGTGCGTTCGCGGCCCTCTCGAACGGCGCGGACTATAGCCAGAACGCTTCGCGGTTCAAGAGCCGATTTCGCCAAACCGTGATGCGGCCTTCTGCCAGCGGCAATTGTGCCGGCGCGGCAGTGCCCCCACCTATCCTCAGTGGGCCTTTCGAATGTGCTAGTCTCGCCGTCACGGCTGCTTCGCCGCAGGCCGTCGGCATGATGGCGCGAGATGACGGGGCCGGGCCGCCGGAAGCGCGAAGCGGGCCACGGAACGACGCGAGGGAGAGACGATGCGATTGCTGCTGCGCCTGATCGGAACGCTGTTCCTCTGCGTCTGCGTGGTGTTCGCCGTCGGCGACATCGCCCGCAGCCTGGCGGCCGAAACGGCGCGGCTTCTGACCGTCGCCGAGGCGCTGGCCCTGATCGGCAGCAGCCTGCCGCCGGCGACCGACAGCGCGACGCTGGCCACTGCGACCCACGAGATCGGCCGCTGGTCCGTGGCCATCACCGCGGGCGTTGCCGGCCTCGTCTTCCTCGTCCTCGGCCGCAAGCCATGGTCCCGGCGCCGGCCTTCGCTGCGCTGACCGGACCGCCAGAAACGACAGTTAGGAGCAGACCATGTATATTCTCGACATGTTTTCCAAGAAGATGAAGCTGCCGGGCGCCGAGGATGCGCTGCCGGGCCGCGATGCGCCGATCGAGACGGCCGAGACCCATTTCGTCAATGGCGAGGCGCTGAAGGGCCCGTTCGCCGACGGGCTGGAGACGGCGATCTTCGGAATGGGCTGCTTCTGGGGCGTCGAGCGCAAGTTCTGGCAGTTGCCCGGCGTGGTGGTGACGGCCGCCGGCTATGCCGCCGGCACGACGCCGAACCCGACCTACCAGGAAGTCTGCACCGGCCAGACCGGTCACAACGAGGTGGTGCTGGTGGTCTTCGATCCGGCCCGGATCAGCTACGAGACGCTGCTCAAGACCTTCTGGGAGGGCCATGACCCGACCCAGGGCATGCGCCAGGGCAACGACATGGGCACCCAGTACCGCTCGGGGATCTACCTGACCTCGGAGGATCAGCGCGCGGCCGCCGAGGCGTCGAAGGCCGCCTATCAGGAGGCGCTGACGGCGGCCGGCCACAAGGGGACGATCACCACCGAGATCCGCCCGGCCGGCGAGTTCTACTATGCCGAGGGCTATCACCAGCAATATCTGGCGAAGAATCCGAGCGGCTATTGCGGCGTCGGCGGCACCGGCGTGTCCTGCCCGGTGGGCCTCGGGACGGAAGCAGCGCAATAGGCGCTGGCGGCAGGATAGGGCGGGGTGCGGGCGCGCTCCGGCCGCTTGGCGCACCTTGGGAGCTTGGCCGTTGCCGGAGCGGTGGTGGCAGCGCCTTGGCATGGGTCCTCGGGGCGAGCCCGAGGATGACGCTAGGGATTTAAGCGGGGTCGGCGTCTTCCACGGCGCACGGCGATTTGTTCGGGGCGGCGCGTACACCAAGTGATCTGATTCCGCGTGATTTCCGGCGGCGGCCATGCCAGTCTTCGGGACAGACGCGGGGCTGTGCCGGCGCCGCGAGCCAGACGGGTCCCAGGGCCTGTCGCCACCAGCCCATTGCAACAGGGATCGGATCACATGAAACAGTTCCTGGCCGGACTTCTGGCCGCCACGCTCCTTTCGGCTTCCTCGGCCTCGGCCGCCGATTTCGCCCCGGCGCTGCTCTACGACCTCGGCGGCAAATTCGACAAATCCTTCAACGAAGCCGCCTATAACGGCGCCGAGAAGTACAAGGCCGACAGCGGCACGGAATATCGCGAATTCGAGATCACCAACGACGCCCAGCGCGAGCAGGCGCTGCGCCGCTTCGCCCGCGACGGCGCAAACCCGATCATCTCGGTCGGCTTCAGCCAGGCCGCGGCGCTCGAAGCGGTGGCCAAGGAATATCCCGACACCCAGTTCGCCATCATCGACGCCGTCGTCGACGCGCCGAACGTCCAGTCGATCCTCTTCAAGGAAGAGGAAGGCTCCTACCTCGTCGGCATCCTGGCGGCGATGAAGTCGGAAACCGGCACGGTCGGCTTCGTCGGCGGCATGGACATTCCGCTGATCTCGAAATTCGCCTGCGGCTATGCCGGCGGCGTCAAGTCGGTGAAGGCGGATGCAAAGGTTCTGGAGAACATGACCGGCACCACCGGCGCGGCCTGGAACGACCCGGTGCGCGGCGGCGAGCTGACCAAGTCGCAGATGGACCAGGGCGCGGACGTCGTCTTCCACGCTGCCGGTGGCACCGGCATCGGCGTGCTGCAGGCGGCGGCCGATGCGGGCAAATACGGCATCGGCGTCGATTCCAACCAGAACATGCTGTTTCCCGGCCATGTCCTGACCTCGATGGTCAAGCGCGTCGACACGGCGGTCTACACGACCTTCGACGACGCCGCGAAGGGCGAGTGGAAGCCCGGTATCGTGACGCTCGGCCTCGAGAATGATGGCGTCGCCTATGCCCTCGACGAGCACAATGCCGATCTGATCACCGAGGAGATGAAGGCCGCCGTCGACCAGGCGCGGCAGGACATCATCGACGGCAAGATCGAGGTGCACGACTACAGCACCGATTCCAGCTGCCCCTACTGATCCCGCGCTTCGTCGCGGTGTGATCGAAAGGCGTCCCGTTCGCGGGGCGCCTTTTTTCGTGGCGGGGCTTCCCGAGAGCACGCTTTCGCCGTCCGGCGCGCGGTGCTATCGGCGGGCCGCGGACAACGGCGAAGGACAGGCACGATGACCCAGAAAGTGATCTTCGACACCGATCCCGGCCAGGACGACGCGGTTGCGATCCTGACGGCGCTCGCCTCGCCGGACGAACTCGACATTCTCGGCATCGTCACCGTGGCCGGCAACATTCCGCTGTCGCTGACCACGAAGAACGCGCTGAAGCTGCTGGAGCTGGCCGGCCGGCCGGAGATCCCCGTCCATGCCGGCTGCGAGCGGCCGATGCTGCGCCCGCTGGTCACCGCCGAGCATGTGCATGGCCAGACCGGTCTCGACGGGCCTGACCTGCCGGAGCCAGGCCTGACCGCGCGCGAGGGCCATGGCGTCGATTTCCTGATCGAGACGATCCGCGCCCATCCGGCCGGGACGATCCGGCTGATGGCGCTCGGGCCGCTGACCAATCTCGGCGTCGCCTTCACCAAGGCGCCGGACATCGCGGCGCGGTTGAAGGACATCGTCCTGATGGGCGGCGGCTGCTTCGAGGGCGGCAACATCACGCCAGCGGCCGAGTTCAACATCTATGTCGACCCGGAGGCAGCGGCGATCGTCTTTGCCAGCGGCGCGGCGATCACCGTCCTGCCTCTCGACGTGACCCATTTCATGCGCTCGACGCGCGCCCGGATCGCCGGCTTCGGCGACCTCGGCAACAGCTCGGGCGCCGCGGTCGCGGCGATGCTGAACTTTTCCGAGCGCTTCGACGTGGAGAAATACGGCTGGGAGGGCGCGCCGCTGCACGATCCCTGCGTGACCGCCTTCGTCTTACGCCCCGACATCTTCACGGCGCGGCCGGTCAATGTGGAGGTCGAGACCGGCAGTCTTCTGACCCGCGGCATGACCGTCTGCGACTATTGGGGCGTCACGGGCCGGCCGCAGAACGCCCATTGGGTGCGTTCGGGCGATGCCGATGCCTATTTCGCGCTGCTGACCGAGCGGATCGCCCGGCTGCCGTGACGTCTGGCCGGGCCGCCACTCAATAGTGCGGCGGCTTGGTGTTTTCCGGCCGCGGCATCGCCACGTCCTCCAGCGCTTCGAAGCGGTCGCCCAGCGAGCGCAGGCTGCGCTGCATCCGTTCGATCGCGGCGGAGGCCCGCTGCAGTTCCTCCGACAGATCCTCGATCATCTGGGCCTGGTGGGCCGCCATGATCTCCAGATCCTCGATCCGCTTCTCGTTGCCGTCGTCGGTCTCGCTCATATGGTCAGCTCCAGAAGCCTGTTGCGCAGCCGGTCGTCCAGCGGAGCCGGGCGGCGGGTGTGGCGGTCGACATAGACATGGACGAAGAACCCTTCCGCCGCCGCGGTGTCGGCCTCGCCGCGAAACAGCCCGACCTCGTAGCGCACCGATGAGGTGCCCAGCCGGCCCACCCTTATGCCGGCCGTGACCGGGTCGGGGAAGGCGAGTTCGGCAAAGTAGCGGCAGCCGGTCTCCACCACGAGCCCGATCCGGTCGCCGCGATGGATGTCCAGGAGACCGTTGGCGATCAGCCAGCCATTCACCGCGCTGTCGAACAGGGCGTAGTGCACGACATTGTTCATGTGCCCGTAGATGTCGTTGTCCGACCAGCGCGTCGTCAACGGCACGGAGGCCCGGTAGGCCTCGCGTCGTCCCGGCCCCGGCCTGTCCTGTTGTCTGTCGTCCGGCATCGCCGCTCTCGTCCGTCGTCCGCGTTCGCCGACTCATCCCGTATGCGTGCCGCCAACGCAACGCCCGATCCTGCGATGCGGTCCGGACCGCTTATGGACTGGCATTCACGGCCCCCGCTCTCTAAGCTCCGGCGAACGACGACAGGCCAGAGAATCTGCATGCCCGATCCGGCGATCGAACTGATCGACATCGACAAAAGCTTCGGCGTGGTGCGGGCCAACAAGCGCATCAATCTGGCGGTGGAACGTGGCACGATCCACGGCATCATCGGCGAGAACGGCGCCGGCAAGTCGACGCTGATGTCGATCATCTACGGCTTCTACCAGGCCGATTCCGGCACGATCAAAGTCGGCGGCAAGACCGTGGACATCTCCGATCCGAACGCCGCCATCGCGGCCGGCATCGGCATGGTCCACCAGCATTTCATGCTGGTCGAGAACTTCACCGTGGTCGAGAACGTCATGCTCGGCGCCGAGCAGTCGCCGCTGCTGTTTTCCGGCATCGCCAGGGTGCGGGCCGAATTGAAGCGGCTGGAGCGGGACCACTCGCTCGACGTCGACCCCGACGCCATCGTCGAGGAGCTTCCCGTCGGCCGCCAGCAGCGGGTCGAGATTCTCAAGGCGCTGTATCGCGGCGCCGACATCCTGATCCTCGACGAGCCCACCGGCGTCCTGACCCCGGCCGAGGCGGACCACCTCTTCGCGGTGCTGCGGCAGCTGCGCGACGAGGGCAAGACGATCATCCTGATCACTCACAAGCTGCGCGAGATCATGGCGATCACCGACAATGTCTCGGTGATGCGGCAGGGGGAGATGGTGGCGACGCGCCGCACCGCCGAGACCGACGTCGCCGAACTTGCCGAGCTGATGGTCGGACGCCGCGTGCTCCTGACCGTCGACAAGGCGCCGGCCGCGCCGCGCGACGTGAAGCTGAGCGTCACCGGCCTGACGGTGCGCGACCGGCGCGGCGTCGTCATGGTCGAGGACGTCTCCTTCGACGTGAAGGCCGGCGAGATCGTCGGCATCGCCGGCGTTGCGGGCAACGGCCAGTCGGAACTTCTGGAGGCGCTGGCCGGCATCCGCCGGGCCGAAAGCGGCCGCATCGCCATGCTGGGGCGCGACATCGACCCGTCGCAGGAGGTCGATCCGGCCGAGATCCGCCGCATGGGCTGCGCCCATGTGCCGGAGGACCGCCACCATATGGGCCTCGTCCTGCCCTTCGAGGAAAACGAGAACGCCATTCTCGGCTACCAGGGCGATCCGCGCTTCGCCAAGGGGCCGCTGCTCGACCGCGACGCCATGCGCCGCGACGCCGAGGCCAAGATCAAGGCCTATGACATCCGTCCGCCGGACTGCCGGCTGAAGACCTCGAACTTTTCCGGCGGCAACCAGCAGAAGATCGTGCTGGCCCGCGAGATGGAGCGCGATCCGGACGTGCTGTTGATCGGCCAGCCGACCCGCGGCGTCGATGTCGGCGCGATCGAGTTCATCCACCGGCGCATCATCGAGATGCGCGACGCCGGCAAGGCGATCCTGCTCGTCTCGGTCGAGCTCGACGAGATCCGTGCCCTGTCGGATCGCATCCTCGTCATGTTCGCCGGCCGCCTCGTCGGCGAGCGCAGTCCCGATGCCAACGAAGGCGAGCTCGGCCTGCTGATGGCCGGAATCGAGGGCCAGGAGGCGGCGGAATGAGCGCGGCGCGCATCTCCTTCGTCACGCTTGGCGTTGCCGATGTCGGGCGGGCCGTGGCCTTCTACGAGGCGTTGGGCTGGACGAAGGCGCCGCAGAGCGTCGAATCGACGGCCTTCATGGTCGGCGCATCGATCGTCCTCGGCCTGTGGAACCGCGACGAGATGATCGCCGATGGCGGCGAGGGCGAATTGCCGGTGGGCTCCGGATCGGTGGCGCTGGCGGTGAATTTCGCCTCCGTCGACGCGGTCTCCGAGGCCTATGATCGGGCACTCGCAGCCGGTGCCCTGCCGGTGAAGCCGCCAGCCAAGGTCTTCTGGGGCGGGTTCTCCGGCAATTTCCGCGATCCCGACGGGCATCTGTGGGAATATGCCCACAATCCGTTCTTCAAGCTGTCCGACGACGGTCATCTCGACCTTCTCGCGAGCGACGAGTGACCGCCGCATGAGCCGCCCCTACGCCAAGCTTCCGCCGCTGATCGACTACGGTCTGATCCCGCTGATCAATCTCGTCGTGGCCTTCGCCGTCGCCGGTCTCGTCGTCCTCGTCGTCGGCGAAAGCCCGGTCGAGGCTGCGACGCTGATGATCCGCGGCGCCTTCGGCTATGGCGAGGGCATCGGCTTCACCCTCTATTACGCCACCAGCTTCATCTTCACCGGCCTCGCCGTGGCGGTCGCCTTTCATGGGGGGCTGTTCAATATCGGCGGGGAGGGGCAGGCCTATATCGGCGGCCTCGGCGTCGCCGCGGTGGCGCTGACGCTGGGCGGCATCCTGCCCTGGTGGCTGAACCTGCCGCTGGCCGTCGCCCTGTCCTGCGCCTTCGGCGCGGCCTGGGCCTTCATCCCGGCGATCCTGCAGGCCAAGCGCGGCAGCCACATCGTCATCACCACGATCATGTTCAACTTCATCGCCGCCGCGGTGATGGTCTATCTCCTCGTCGGCGCGCTGAAGCCCGCCGGCACCATGTCGCCGGGCACCGGCACCTTCGAGGCGGGCGGGCAGCTGCCGAAGCTGAAGGAGTTGTTCGCGCTGTTCGGCTTCAATCTCGGCGGCGCCCCGCTCAACGTCTCGCTGTTCGTGGCGCTCGCCGCGGCCTTCTTCGTCTGGGTGCTGATCTGGCGCACGCGGCTCGGCTACGAGATCCGCACGCTGGGCTTTTCGCCGCGCGCCGCGCGCTATGCCGGCATGTCGCATACGCGGCTGATCGCCGTGACCATGATGGTCTCCGGCGGGCTCGCCGGCATGATGGCGCTGAACCCGGTGATGGGCGACCAGTACCGGCTGCTGATCGACTTCCCCGGCGGCGCTGGCTTCGTCGGCATCGCCGTCGCGCTGATGGGGCGCGGCCACCCGGCCGGCATCATCCCTGCCGCGATCCTGTTCGGCGTTCTCTACCAGGGCGGGGCGGAACTCGCCTTCGACATGCCGGCGATCTCGCGCGACATGATCGTCATCATCCAGGGCCTCGTGATCCTGTTTGCCGGAGCGATGGAGAACATGTTCCGGCCCGGCGTCGGCGCGGCCTATCAATGGGTGCGGTTCCGCACCGCGGAGCCGGCGGGCGCCGATGTCGAGGAGTCCCGCTGATGGATGCCGGCGCCTGGATCAACGTCATCGATTCGACCATCCGGCTGTCGACGCCGCTACTCTTCGCGGCGCTGGCGGGCCTCTATTCCGAACGCTCCGGCATTTTCGACATCTCGCTGGAAGGCAAGATGCTGATCGCCGCCTTCGCCTCGGCCTCGGCCGCGGCGGTCTGGGGCTCGGCGCTGCTCGGGCTCTTGGTCGGCGTTCTCGCCGCGACCGGCTTCTCGCTGATCCACGGCCTTGCCTCGATCACCTATCGCGGCAACCAGATCGTCTCGGGCGTCGCCATCAACTTCATCGCCGCCGGCCTGACCATCATCCTCGGCCAGGCCTGGTTCGCCCAGGGCGGGCGCACGCCGAGCCTGTCCGGCGACAGCCGCTTCGGCGCCATCGAGCTGCCGGGGGCGGCCGCCATCGCCGACGTGCCGGTGATCGGCCCGATCTATGCGGACATCCTCTCCGGCCACGCGATCCTCGTCTATGTCGCCTTCCTGATGGTGCCGCTGACCTGGTGGGTGATGTTCCGCACCCGGTTCGGCCTGCGCCTGCGGGCCGTCGGCGAGAACCCGGCGGCGGTCGACACGGCCGGCATCTCGGTGACGTGGCTGCGCTACCGCGCCGTGATCATCTGCGGCATCCTCACCGGCTTTGCGGGAACGTATCTCGCGGTCGCCCAGGCGGCGGGCTTCACCCGCGACATGACCGCCGGCAAGGGCTACATCGCCTTGGCCGCGCTGATCTTCGCCAACTGGAAGCCGCTGCCGGTGATGCTGGCCTGCCTGCTCTTCGGCTTCCTCGACGCCATCTCGATCCGCGTCCAGGGCGTCGAGATTCCGCTGATCGGCGAGATCTCGGTGCAGTTCGTGCAGGCGCTGCCCTACATCCTGACCGTGATCCTGCTGGCCGGCTTCGTCGGCAAGGCCACCCCGCCCAAGGCTGGCGGCGTTCCCTATGTGAAAGAAAGATAGAAATGGCGGACGATCTCTTCGCGCTGGCGAAGTCCGCGATGCGGCGCGCCCACGCGCCCTATTCGAAATTCCCGGTTGGCGCAGCCCTGCGCACCACGGACGGACGCATCTTTTCCGGCTGCAATGTCGAGATCGTCAGCTTTCCCGAAGGCTGGTGCGCCGAGACGACGGCGATCGGCCATCTGGTGATGGATGGCGGCGGGCGGATCGCCGAGGTGGCCGTGGTCGCCGAGAAGCTGCCGCTGTGCACGCCCTGCGGCGGCTGCCGGCAGCGCATCGCCGAATTCGCCGACGCGGGAACGAAGGTGCATCTGTGCGACGCCGAGGGCGGCGTTCGCGAGACCGTCACCATGGACGAACTCCTGCCCCGCGCCTTCGACACCGAGAGCCTCGCATGAGCGCGGCCGCCGACTATCTCCGCTACCGGCTCGGCGACCGCCGCCCGGTGGCTGCGATGGTGCTGGGCTCGGGACTGGGGCTGCTGGTCGATGCGATCGCGGATGCGGTCCGCATTCCCTTCGCCGAGATCCCCGGCTTTCCGGTGAGCGCGGTGACGGGCCATGCCGGCGAGATCGTCGTCGGGCGGCTCGGCGGGCGCGACATTCTCGTCCTGTCCGGCCGCGTCCATTATTACGAGACCGGCGATGCGGCGGTGATGCGCCCGGTGATCGCGGCGATGGCCGACCTCGGAATCGAACGGCTGCTCCTGACCAATTCGGCCGGCTCCGTGCGCGAGGACATGCCGCCCGGCTCGGTGATGATGATCGAGGATCACATCAATTATTCCGGGCTAAACCCGCTGATCGGCGAAGCCTCCGACGCCCGTTTCGTCGGCATGACGGCGGCCTATGATGGCGAGCTTCGCGAGCGTCTGGCCGCCGCGGCCGAGACCGCCGGCGAGACGCTGTTCGGCGGCGTCTACATGTGGTTCTCCGGCCCGTCCTTCGAGACGCCCGCCGAGATCCGCATGGCGCGCACGCTGGGCGCCGACGCCGTCGGCATGTCGACGGTGCCCGAAACCATCCTGGCGCGGTTCTTCGGCCTGAGGGTCGTCGCCGCCTCGGTGATCACCAATTACGGGGCCGGCATGACCGGCGCCGAACTCTCCCATGCGGAGACCAAGGACATGGCGCCGAAGGGTGGCGCACGGCTGGCGCGGATTCTCGGCGCCATGCTGGAAAACGGAGGCTTCGATGACTGATGCCGACATGCAGGCCCGCGCACGGCAACTGATCGCCTGCCTCGACCTGACCAATCTCAACGACGACTGCACCGAGGCCGATGTCGCGGCGCTCTGCGACCGGGCGGCGACGCCGGAAGGGCCCGTCGCGGCGATCTGCATCTGGCCGCAATTCGTCGCCTTCGCGCGCGAAAAGCTGGCGCCGGCCATCCGCATCGCGACGGTGGTGAATTTCCCGGCCGGCGGCGATGATCTGGACGCGACCCTCGCCGAGACCCGCGTGGCGGTCGCCGATGGCGCCGAGGAGATCGACCTGGTGATCGCCTATCGGAAGATTCCGGGCGATCCGGATTTCGTCGAGAACCAGGTGCGCCAGGTGAAGGCGGCCTGCCGCACGGCGCGGCTGAAGACGATCCTGGAGACCGGCGAGATCGGCGACCCGGACGCGATCCGCATGGCCTGCCAGGCGGCGCTCGATGGCGGGGCCGACTTCCTGAAGACCTCGACCGGCAAGGTCGCGGAGAACGCCACGCCCGTTTCCGCCCGGCTGCTGCTCGGCGCGATCGCCGATTCCGGCCGCGACGTCGGTTTCAAGCCGGCCGGCGGCATCAAGACCTTCGAGGACGCGAACGGCTATCTCGAACTCGCCGAGGCGATCTGCGGCCCCGGCTGGGCAACGCCGGAGCGCTTCCGTCTGGGCGCGTCCAGCGTCCTCGCCGATCTTCTCACCGTGGCCGGCCGCAAGCCGCGGGCCGGCGGCGCGGCGGGCTACTGATGGCGGTCCTGCCGCAGGAGTTCATCCGCGCCAAGCGCGACGGTGAGACCCTCGATCCGGACGCCATCAAGGCCTTCATCGCCGGCTTCGACGACGGCAGCGTCACCGAGGGGCAGGTCGCGGCCTTCGCCATGGCCGTTTTCTTCCGGGGCATGGCGCGGAACGAGACCGTCGCGCTGACCGAGGCGATGCGCGACAGCGGCGATGTCCTCGACTGGTCCGGCCTCGACCGCCCAATCGTCGACAAGCATTCGACCGGCGGCATCGGCGACAATGTCTCGCTGATGCTGGCGCCGATCGTTGCCGCCTGCGGCGCCGCCGTGCCGATGATCTCGGGCCGCGGTCTCGGCCATACCGGCGGCACGCTGGACAAGATGGAATCGATCCCCGGCTATTCCGTGACGCCCGACAATGCGACGTTCCGGCGGACCGTGCGCGAGGTCGGCTGCGCGATCATCGGCCAGACCGGCCAACTCGCCCCGGCCGACAAGCGCTTCTACGGCGTGCGGGACGTGACGGCGACAGTGGAATCGATCCCGCTGATCACCGCCTCGATCCTGTCGAAGAAGCTCGCGGGCGGGCTCGAAGGCCTGGTGCTCGACGTCAAATGCGGCTCCGGCGCCTTCATGGCCAGCGAGGCGGACTCCCGCGCGCTGGCGACGAGCCTCGTCGACGTGGCCAACGGGGCGGGGCTGAAGACCACGGCGCTGATGACCCGCATGGACCAGGCGCTGGCATCGGCCGCCGGCAACGCGGTGGAAGTGCGCAACGCCGTCCACTTCCTGACCGGCGAGCACCGCGACGCGGCTCTGGAGGAGGTGACGCTGGCGCTGGCGGCGGAGATGCTGGTGCTGGCCGGGCTTGCGCCGGATCTCGTCGCTGGAGAGGCCAAGGCCCGCACCGCCCTCGACGACGGGCGCGCAGCGGAGATCTTCGGCCGGATGGTGGCCGCGCTCGGCGGACCTGTCGATTTCGTCGCGCGGATGGATGCCTATCTTCCCAAGGCCCCCGTTGTCCGACCGATTGCGGCGACCGGGCCGGGAACCGTCACGGCCGTCGATGCGCGGCAGCTCGGCCTTTGTGTCGTCGGCCTCGGCGGTGGACGCACGCGGCCGCAGGATGCAGTCGACCATTCGGTCGGCCTGACGGAGCTCGCAGCCATCGGCACGGTGCTTGGCGACGGCGATCCGATTGCGATGGTCCATGCGCGGGACGAGGCAGCGGCCGAGGCGGCAGCGGCGGCGGTCCGGGCAGCCTACAGCTTCGGCGATGCAGAGCCGGACGGCTCACGCCCGGCGGTCATCGACCGCATCGGCTGAGCGCCTCGGGCCGGGGTCTTATTGCTTCAGCGTCAGCTGATCGCTCGCGATCTCGAATTTCGACAGGCGACCGAGAAAGCTCATGCCGAGGAGGGCGACGGGCAGGGTGCCGTCGCGGGTGACGAGCGTGTCGACGTCGCGCAGCTCGATCGGGCCGAGCTGCATCCGCGCGACCGTGACGAGGGCGGCCGTGGTCTCGCCATTCGCCGTCTGCACCGTGTAGCGATATTCGTCGAGCTGCGGGGCGACGCCGAGGCGGCGGGCGGTGGTGTCGTTGATGGAAACGTAGGTTGCGCCGGTATCCACGAGGACCGGCACGGAGCGGCCGTTCATCCGGGTATCGGTCCGGAAATGGCCGCTGGCATCGGCGGAGAGCCGTGCGACACGGCCGGACAGGCTCGCGGGACGTTCCACCGCCGCATCGATGACCTCGGGGGCGCGTTCGACGGTCTCCACCTGGCCGGACAGCATGCCGGCGCGGTAGTGCTCGAAGGCCGAGGGCACGGCCAGCGCGACCAGCGAGGTCACGGCAAGGACAATGACGAAGTTCTGCATCCGGCGGTCCGACCCGTTGCGACTTAGGTCGGACAGTGTGGGCGCAGCGGGGTTAACCGGAGGCGAAAAGCCGGCGATGCCGGGCGGCCATCGCCCGGCGCGGTTACCGATCGGTTAAGACCGGCCTGCCATGGCGGCTATTTGGTACCGTACATCCGGTCGCCGGCGTCGCCGAGGCCGGGCACGATGTAACCCTTGTCGTTGAGATGCCGGTCGATCGAAGCGGTGAAGACCGGGACATCCGGATGGGCCGTGCGGAACCGCTCGATGCCTTCCGGGGCCGCCAGCAGGCAGAGGAAGCGGATGTTCTTCGCGCCGCGCTCCTTCAGCTTCTCGATCGCCGCAATGGCCGAATTGGCCGTTGCCAGCATCGGGTCGACGACGATGACGAGGCGGTTTTCCAGATCCTCGGGCGCCTTGAAGTAATATTCGACCGGCTGCAGCGTCTCGTGGTCGCGGTAGAGCCCGATATGGGCGACGCGCGCGGCCGGCACGAGGTCGAGCATGCCCTCCAGAAGGCCGTTGCCGGCCCGCAGGATCGAGGCGAAGACCAGCTTCTTGCCTTCCAGCACGGGCGAATCCATCGCCTCCATCGGCGTCTCGATCCGGATCGTCGTCAGGTCGAGATTGCGCGTGACCTCGTAGCAGAGGAGCGTGGAGATCTCGCGCAAAAGCCGGCGGAAGCTCGCCGTCGAGGTCTCCTTGTTGCGCATGATGGTGAGCTTGTGCTGGACCAGCGGGTGGTCGATCACGGTGACGCCGTCCATGGGGCCTCGCTTTCTGGCTGATTTGGCTTCTGCTTAACCGGACGATGACGGCGCGCCAAGGGCGATCGCCGAGACAACGAGCTGCTGGAGGAGACGCTGCCGGGTCGCCTCGTCGACGAAGGCGGCCTCGATGGCGTTGCGGGTGAAGCCGAGACGGTCGCCCGGACCGAAGCCGGCAGAGGCGGCAAAGGCGTATTCGGCCGCAAGATCGGTGGCGAAAAAGGGCGGATCGTCGGAGTTCAGCGTCACCCGGCAGCCGGCCCCCACCAGCCGGCGCAGCGGATGCGACGCCGCGTCCCGATAGACGCCGAGCGCGAGGTTGGAGTGGGGGCAGATTTCAAGGACGATGCCCTTGTCGGCCAGCATCCGCACCACGTCCGGCACCTCGACCGCGCGCACGCCATGGCCGATGCGGCTCGTTTGTAGAATCTCGACCGTCTCACGAACGTTCTCCGCGCCATCGAATTCGCCGGCATGGGCGGTCAGGCCGAGCCCGGCATCGCGGGCGATGTCGAAGGCGTAGGCGAAGTCCCGGGGCGTGCCGATCCGCTCGTCGCCGGCAAGGCCGAAGCCGGTCAGGAGCGGTTCGCGCACCGCATGGGTCGCGGCAAAGCGTGCGGCGGCCTCGACACGGTCGGCGCCGAGATGACGGACGCCGATAGCGATCATCCGCGCCTCGATGCCGGTCGCGGTCTTGGCGCGGCGGATACCTTCGGCGAGACCACCCAGATAGGCATCGCCCGGCACGCCGGCTGATGCCGCGTGGTCGGGCGAGATGAAGAATTCGGCATAGACCGCGCCGGCGCGGGCAAGGCCGGTGAGATGGTCCTCGGCGAGGCGGCAATAGTCGGCGGCGTCGCGGAACACCAGCGAGGCGCGATCATAGGCTGCGAGGAAGCTGGTGAAGTCGTGCCAGACATAGGCGCCGTCGCGAACGATGCCGCCGATATCGATGCCGTGGCGTTCGGCCAGTTCCAGCACCAGTGCCGGGCGGGCTGCGCCCTCGATATGGCAGTGAAGTTCGGCCATGGGGACGGCGCCGCCGGACCTTGCGCGGGCGAGGGCCGGGGCGGCGTCGGCCTTCACAGGAAGCTCGTTCCGTGCCGGCCTTCCGGCAGGCCGAGATGCGCGGCGACGCTCTCGCCGATATCGGCGAAGGTCTCGCGGTGACCGATGGCGCGGGAGGCGATGCCCGGCCCGAAGCCGAGCACGGGCACGTTCTCGCGGGTGTGGTCGGTGCCGCGGAAGGTCGGGTCGCAGCCGTGATCGGCGGTGATGATGGCGAGGTCGCCCGGCCGCAGCCGCGCTTCGAGCTCGGGCAGGCGGGCGTCGAAGGCTTCCAGCGCCGCGGCATAGCCGGCGACATCGCGCCGGTGGCCGTAGAGCATGTCGAAATCGACGAAATTGGCGAAGACGATGTCGCCGTCGCTCGCGTCGACCACCGCGCCCAGCATGGCGTCGAACAGCGCCATGTTGCCGTCGCCCTTGCGCACCTCGGAGATGCCCTGATGGGCGAAGATGTCGCCGATCTTGCCGATCGCGATGACCCGGCGGCCGGCGGCGACGGCGCGGTCGAGGATGGTGGGCTCGGGCGGCGGCACCGAATAGTCGCGGCGGTTGGCGGTCCGCCGGAAGGTCGCCGCGGTCTCGCCGGTGAAGGGCCGCGCGATGACCCTGCCGATATTCAAGGGATCGACGTGCCGCCGCGCGACCGCGCAGAGCGCGTAGAGCCGCTCCAGGCCGAAATGGGTCTCGTGGGCGGCGATCTGCAGGACGCTGTCGGAGGAGGTGTAGAAGATCGGCTTGCCGGACGCGATGCTCTCCTCGCCGAGTTCGGCGATGATCGTGGTGCCCGAGGCATGGCAGTCGCCGAGAATGCCGGGAATGTCGGCGTCGTCGCCGATCTGCGCGATCAGGGAGGCGGGGAAGGTCGGCACCGTATGGGGGAAATAGCCCCAGTCGAAGGTCACCGGCACGCCGGCGATCTCCCAATGTCCGGACGGGGTGTCCTTGCCGTGGGAGACTTCGCCGGCCGAGCCCCAGAGGCCGGCGGGCGATCCGTCGCCGTCGAGACCTGCGGCATGGAAGAGGCCGAGACGACGCATGTTGGGCAGGGAGAGCGGGCCCTGTCTGAGGCCGGCGCGGTCGGCCTCGCCGGCTTCGGCGCGTTCGAGGATATGGCCGAAGGTGTCGGCTCCCGCGTCGCCGAAGGCTTCGGCATCCCTTGCATGGCCGATCCCGAAGGAATCGAGAACGATCAGAACAGCGCGCGCCAACATTCTCTCCTTGCCGCGACCGGAGTCCCGGCCTGTCGGGCGCCGGCGGCCAGCCAGGGCCGGCGCGGCGTGTGGTCAGCCAGATAGGCGGACCGGGAGGGTTTCACAGGGGAGGTGGGATACCGCGGCGCGAGGGGCGGACGGGCATTACTGCTTGGCGGCATCCATCGCCATGCCCTGGCGCTGGGCATATTGCTGCGCGGCCTCGCCGAAGCTGTCGACATTGTCGCCGATGGTCACGGTCGGCTCGCATTTGGGGGCGCAGGCATAGGTCACGCGGCTGGCCTGGCGGTAGACCCGCACCGTGTTGTCCTCGAAGCTCTGCACCGCCACCTGCTGGTCCATGACGATGTCGCCATTGGCGTCGAGGATGACGAGATTGGTGATGCCGTAGCTGCGACCGGTGAGGACGAGGCGGTTCGAGGACAGCACCTCCACGTCGACGATCGCCGGATTGCCGACGATCACCGTGGCGGCCGGGTTGTCGATCTGGACGATCCGGGCGTGATCCACCTCGACCGGCAGGACGTCGCGGCTGTCGAAGGCGGCGGCATTCCCAGATGCGGCGAGAACGGCGATCGCAGCCAGTGCGGCGCGCAGTGTGCTGGTCATGTGGCTCATCCCGTTCTGCTGCTGGAGTCCTCACTCTAGGTAGAACGGTCTTGGTAAACGCCGGATTAAGCCCGGTCGTGAAGCAAAGGTGAAAATTCGACGCAAGAGGCGAAGGGAAAATAAACCACGCCGCTTAAGACGATCGCAACCGGCCACCCTTAGACATGGCTCAATCCGATCGACAAGGCAGTCGACGGGGATACTGCTTCAAACGGGTATCTGGATATCAAGGAGTTCCCAATGTCCAAGCTTTTCGCTCGCTTCGCCAAGGATGAGTCCGGCGCGACCGCCATCGAATACGGCCTGATCGCCGCCATCATGGCTGTCGCCCTGATCGCCGCTTTCCCGTTCGTGACCGGCGGCCTGACCACCTCCTTCACCAACATCGGCACGATGCTCGGCTCCACGCCTTCCACGATCAACTAATTGCGACGCATCGCGTGGAGATGCCGCGTGATTTCAAGATCATCAGGACCGGGACGGAGCAGATGCTTCGCCCGGTCCTGGATACTGGAGTAGGCGTGTGACGGCTCTTGCGCTCCTCGTCATCTTCCCCTTCGCCATGCTCTATGCGGCCGCGTCGGATCTGGTGACGATGACCATCGCCAACCGCGTCTCCATCCTCCTCGCCCTGGCCTTTCCCGTCGTCGCCTATGCGGCCGGCATGGCGCCCGGTGCGATCGGTGCCCATCTCGGCATCGGCCTTGTCTGCCTGACCGTCTGCTTCGGCATGTTCGCCGCGGGATGGATGGGCGGCGGCGACGCCAAGCTCCTGGCCGCCACCGCGGTGTGGTTCGGGCCCACCCCCATGCTCCTCGAATACATCCTCTTCGCCAGCATCTATGGCGGGCTCCTGACGATCGGGCTCCTGACCATCCGGGCCTTTCTGCAGCCCGTGACCGGCGTCGCCTTCATCGATCGCCTGCTTGAGCGCGAGACCGGCATTCCCTATGGAATCGCCCTCGGCCTGGCCGGCCTGACCGTCTATTCCGGCAGTGTCTGGATCGACATCGCGGCCCGCAGCGCCCCGTTCTGAGGCCTGCCGATCGGGCAGGAGAGGTTTCGTTAACCATACATTGAGGGTTTGTCGGCGATAACCGTCGTGAACAGCCGCATGGTCGCGGCCTCGTTTGCGAGGAGTAGCCCGATGAATCTAGCCCGCATGGCAGTTGTGGCGGTCGCATTGGTCGCAGCCATGGGTGCGGCATTCGTCGCCTTGAACCTGCAGCCCGAAAAGGCCGAGCCGGTGATCATCACCGCGGCGCCGGCCGAGCCGCCGATCAAGCTGGCCGAAGTGCTTGTCACGTCCCGCGACCTGTCGATGGGCGAGGCGGTGGACGAGGCGCTCGACTGGCAGAGCTGGCCCGAGGACGGCATCGGACCGACGCTGATCCGCAAATCCGACCGGCCCGACGCCATCGAGACGCTCAAGGGCTCGCTGGCCCGCCAGTCTTTCTTCGCCGGCGAACCGGTGCGCGAATCCAAGCTGATCCGCTCGGACCAGGGCTTCATGTCCGCCGTGCTGCCGGCCGGCAAGCGGGCGGTCGCCGTCCAGATCGCGGCCGAAACCTCGGCCGGCGGCTTCGTCCTGCCGAACGACCATGTCGACGTCATCATGACCCGCCGGGTGTCCAGCTCGGAGAACCGTGGCGACCAGGTCCTGACCGAGACCGTCCTGCGCAATCTGCGGGTCCTGGCCATCGACCAGACCATCCAGGAGAAGGACGGCGAGAAGGTCGTGGTCGGCTCGACCGCGACGCTGGAAGTCGATCCCGACCAGGCCGAAGCCCTCACCGCTGCCCAGCAGATCGCCGACCGTCTGGTGCTCTCGCTGCGCTCGCTCGCCGATTCCGTGCCCGGTTCGCCCGGCTATGCGGCCTTCCTGCTCGCCCAGGAGAACGCCCGGAACGGCAAGATCCGGGTCGTGCGCTACGGCCAGTCCTCCGAAATCACCACCAAGGAATGACGGGCAACCCGATGAACGATTGGAGAGGATCCGAAATGCTACGCGCCCGGCTTCGCAAACTGGTGGTCGTCATGGCCGCGGCGTCCACGGCACTCGCGCCGCTGGCAACGACCCTGCCGGCCCAGGCCGAGCAGACCGTCGTCAACGTCCGCCAGGGCTCCCAGTCCATCAATCTCGGTCTGAACAAGACCAAGGTCATCGTGCTCGAGGCCGACGCCCACGACATCCTCGTCGCGAACCCCGCGGTGGCCGACGCGGTCACGCGTGACGCCCGGCGCATCTATATCTTCGGCAAGCAGATCGGCCAGACCAACATCGTCGTCTTCGACCGGCAGAATCGCCAGATCGCGTCCATCGACCTGAAGATCGAGCGCGACATCAACGGGCTCGAGGCGACGATCCGCAAATATGTCCCGTCCTCGGTGGTCCAGGTCGAGATGCTGAACGACAACGTCGTCCTGAACGGCACCGTGCAGACGCCCCAGGACGCGGCCAAGGTCGAGCGTTTGGCGCGGCTGTTCGTGACCGGCGGAGAGGGCACGACGGGCCAGTACATCCAGCAGGCGACCGCTTCGGGCGGCGCCGGCGGCGGTGATGGCGATGTCGGCTTTGCCCAGGAAGACCGGCGCCAGAGCCAGATCGTCAATCTCCTGCAGATCCAGGGCGAGGACCAGGTGACGCTGAAGGTCACCGTCGCCGAGGTCCAGCGCTCGGTGGTCAAGCAGCTCGGCATCGATTCCATCGCCAGCGGCTCGATCGACGGCGTCGCCTATTCGGCCGCCACCGACAATCTGTTCGGTCTCGGCAATCCGCTGTCCAATACCTTCGGCCGCATCACCAACAGTTCGGGCGGCGACACCGTGCAGTCGCAGCTGCGGGCGCTGAACCAGGCGGGCGTCATGCGGACCCTCGCCGAGCCCAGCCTGACGGCGATCAGCGGCGAGAAGGCGAGCTTCAAGGTCGGCGGTGAATTCTCCATCCCGGACGGCCGCACCATCACGCCTGAAAAGCGCACCAACATCCGCGACGATGCGGGCCGCATCGTCGACACCGAGGTCGAGGGCGAGGTCGTCACGCTGGACAGCCGGCTGGTCGAGTACGGCATCGGCCTGGACTTCACGCCGGTCGTCCTGTCGCCCGGCCGGATCAGCCTGAAGGTGCGCACCAGCGTTTCCGAGCCAACCTTCGAATCGCCGTTCAATCTTGGCCGTGGCTCGACCGCGTCGGGTTCTGCCGTCATCGGCATCCGCAAGCGTCTGGCCGATACGACGGTCGAATTGCCATCGGGCGGCTCGCTGGTCATCGCGGGTCTCGTGCGCGACGAATCCCGCCAGGTCATGTCGGGCTTCCCCGGCCTGTCGAAGATCCCGGTGCTGGGCACGCTGTTCCGCTCGCGCGACTTCCAGCGCTACGAGACCGAGCTGGTGATCATCGTCACGCCCTATCTGGTGCGCCCGGTTCCGCGCCAGGCGCTGGCCCGCCCGGACGACGGCTTCGCCCTGTCCAGCGACGGTGCCGCCAACTTCCTCGGCCGCGTCAATCGCGTCTACGGCCACATGGAAACCAAGCTGCCACCCGGCCGGTATCACGGCGTCGTCGGCTTCATCTACAAATGACCGGTTCTGGGAGATCGCAGGTGCAAGACCGTTCGCAGATCATCGGCCGCCGCCGTCCCCGGACGTCCATGGCCGCCCTGTTGCCGCTGGCCGCGATGCTGATCGCCGGCGGTTGCGCCAACGTCCACAATGTCGAGGTCGGCTCGATCCCCGACGACTACCGTACCCGGCATCCGATCGTCGTGTCGGAGGACCAGGAAGCCATCGACATTCCGATCGTGATGTCCGACGCCCGCCTGTCCTACGCCAATCGCGGCCGCGTCGAGCATTTCGGCGACCGGTTCCGGGCTTCGGGCGCCGATTCCATCCAGGTGATGCTGCCGACCGGCTCGGCCAACCAGTATGCCGCCGAGCGGGTCTCGCACGAGATCGTCGAGGCGCTGCGTGGCCGCTACATCTCGCGCGACCGGATATTCGTGCAGCCCTATTCGGCGGTGGGCGCCGAAGGGCCGACGCCGATCCGGCTGACCTATGCGACGCTGGTCGCCAAGACCGGTCCGTGCGGGCGCTGGCCCGACGACTTGACGGACACGTCCGAGAACAAGAACTACTTCAATTTCGGCTGCGCCAGTCAGCAGAACCTTGCCGCCCAGATTGCCGATCCGCGTGATCTGCTGTCGCCGCGCGGCGTCGATTCCATCGATGCCGGCCGACGCACCACGGTGCTCGACAATTACCGGCGCGGCGAGCCGACGACGACGGCGGCCGGTTCCAGCGAAATCGAATACTGATGGGAGCCGCGGAAACCATGTCTACCGCTTCGCGCGCTGCGCCGGACACCAGCTTCGACGATCCGGCCGGTCTGGAGAACGTCCGGCCGATCCCCCGCATCTCCATCCAGGCCTTCTGCGAAAGCGAGGCCGTGGCCCGGCCGATCGAGAATGCCGGGGCGGACCGGCGCATGGCCAAGACCCACATGCGGGTCAATCTCGGCGGCATCCGCGCCGCGGTGGAGCATTTCTCCGGCGCGCCGACACCCAACCTCGTCATCCTGGAATCCAAGCTGCCGCCGCTCGAGCTGATCGGCGAGCTGGAATCCCTGTCGGAGGTCTGCGACCCGGGCTCCAAGGTGATCATCATCGGTCACTACAACGACGTGGCGCTCTACCGCGACCTGATGCATCGCGGCGTCTCGGAATATCTTGTCGCGCCGGTCTCGATCGCCGATATCATGACGATCATCGGCTCGCTGTTCACCGCGCCCGATTCCGAGCCGCTCGGCCGCTCGATCGCCTTTGTCGGCGCCAAGGGCGGCGTCGGCTCCTCGACGATCGCCCACAATCTGGCCTGGTCGATATCCAAGCTGTTCTCCAGCGACGTGGTGATCGCCGATCTCGATCTGCCCTTCGGCACCGCCAACATCAATTTCGACCAGGATCCGGCCCAGGGCATCGCCGAGGCGGTGTTCTCGGCCGAGCGCATGGACGACACCATGCTCGACCGGTTGCTGTCGAAATGCGCCGAGCATCTGTCGCTGCTGGCCGCGCCGTCGCTGCTCGACCGCACCTACGACTTCTCGACCGAGGCCTTCTCGGCGCTGATCGAGACCGCCCAGCGCGGCGCGCCGGTGGTGGCGCTCGACATTCCGCATGTGTGGAATGACTGGACGCGCAGCGTTCTCGCCTCGGCCGACCAGATCGTCATCACCGCGACGCCGGATCTGGCCAATCTGCGCAACGCCAAGAACCTCGTCGACATGCTGGCCAAGCTGCGGCCCAACGATCCGGTGCCGCATCTGATCCTCAACCAGCTGGCGATCCCGCGGCGTCCGGAAATCTCGCCCGAGGAATTCGCCGATCCGCTCGGCCTCGAGCCGATCGCCCAGATCAATTTCGACCCGCAGGCCTTCGGCAATGCGGCCAATAACGGGCAGATGCTCGCCGAACTCGACGGCAAGCATCCGGCCGTGGAGGCCTTCGAGCACGTCGCCCACGTCCTGACCGGACGCGGCACGGCCAAGAAGCCGAAGAAGCAGGGCCTTCTCCAGCGGCTGCGCCACAGCGGCAAAGCAACCAGGGAGTAGCGGCAGCATGTTCGGCAAACGCGGAAGCGAGCCTCGCAGCAATCCCGGCATGGGTCTGACCTCGACCCTGCCGAAGCCGTCGGCCGCGCCGGTCCCGGCGCCCAAGCCGCGCGAGCCCGTGTCGCGGGCGCCCGTCACGCCGCCGCCGGCGGCAGCGGCGCCGCGCGAAGCCGCCCCCGCGAGCGACAATTCCGCGGCCGTGCGGCCGGACAGCTATTACGCCCGCAAGGCCGAGGTCTTCGCGGCGTTGATCGACACGATCGACCTGTCGCAGCTCGCTCGCCTCGATGCCGAGAGCGCGCGCGAGGAAATCCGCGACATCGTCAACGACATCGTCGCGATCAAGAGCTTCGCCATGTCGATCTCCGAACAGGAGGACATGCTCAGCGACATCTGCAACGACGTCCTCGGCTACGGGCCGCTGGAGCCGTTGCTGGCGCGCGACGACATCGCCGACATCATGGTCAACGGCGCCCGCCAGACCTTCATCGAAGTCGCCGGCAAGGTGCTGGAGACCAATGTCCGCTTCCGCGACAACCAGCAGCTCCTGAACATCTGCCAGCGCATCGTCAGCCAGGTCGGCCGGCGCGTCGACGAGACCTCGCCGATCTGCGACGCGCGCCTGCCCGACGGCAGCCGCGTCAACGTCATCGCGCCGCCGCTGTCCATCGACGGCACCACGCTGACCATTCGTAAGTTCAAGAAGGACAAGCTCACCCTCGACCAGCTCGTCCAGTTCGGCGCAATCTCGCCGGAAGGCGCGCAGATCCTGCAGATCATCGGCCGGGTCCGCTGCAACGTGGTCATCTCCGGCGGTACCGGCTCGGGCAAGACGACGCTTCTGAACTGCCTGACCCGTTATATCGACACCGACGAGCGGATCATCACCTGCGAGGATTCGGCGGAGCTGCAGCTCCAGCAGCCCCATGTCGTGCGCCTGGAAACCCGCCCGCCCAACATCGAGGGCGAGGGCGAGATCACCATGCGCGATCTGGTCAAGAACTGCCTGCGCATGCGGCCCGAACGCATCATCGTCGGCGAAGTGCGCGGACCGGAGGTCTTCGACCTCCTGCAGGCGATGAACACCGGCCATGACGGCTCGATGGGCACGATCCACGCCAACTCGCCGCGCGAGTGCCTGAACCGCATGGAATCGATGATCGCCATGGGCGGCTTCTCGCTGCCCTCGCGCACCGTCAAGGAGATCATCGTCGGCTCCATCGACGTGATCGTCCAGGCCGCGCGCCTGCGCGACGGGTCGCGCCGGATCACCCACATCACCGAAGTGCTCGGCATGGAGGGCGACGTGATCACCACGCAGGATCTGTTCGTCTACGACATGACCGGCGAGGACGCCCAGGGCCGGATCATCGGCCGCCACCGCTCCACCGGCATCGGCCGGCCGGCCTTCTGGGACCGGGCGCGCTACTACAACGAGGAGCAGCGCCTTGCCGCCGCCCTCGACGCGTCGGGCGCCGACGAGCCTGCGGGGATGCTGTAATGAGCCCGGCCGGCGTCATCCTGTTCATCCTGTTCTCGACGATCGCCGCCGGCGCGCTCGCCTTCGCCTTTCTGCAGCCGCGGATCGCCAAGGAACGCAAGGTGGAGAACCGGCGTGCGCAATATACGCGCGACGACACCGAGCGGCGTTCGCTGAAGGTCGCCCGCGACCGGCTGAAGGAGCAGGACAAGCGCCGCAAGACGATCCAGTCGTCGCTGAAGGAGCTGGAATCGCGCCAGAAGGAGCGCGACAAGCACACCGGCAAGCTGACCCTGCAGCGCCAGCTCGAACAGGCCGGCTGGACGATGAGCGTCAAGCAGTTCGTGCTGCTCAGCATCGCCATGGGCTTCGTCAGCCTGTTCGTGGCGGCGATCTTCGGTGCGCCGTTGCTGCTCCTGATCGGTGCGGTCGTCGTCGGCGGGCTCGGCCTGCCGCGCTTCCTCCTGTCGCGGGCGCGCAAGAAGCGCTTCCAGAAATTCGGCGAGGAGTTTCCCAACGCCATCGATCTGATCGTGCGCGGCGTGAAATCCGGCCTGCCGCTGAACGACACGCTCAGGATCGTCTCCGGCGAGACGCTGGAGCCGGTGCGCAGCGAGTTCCGCAAGATCATCGAGAGCCAGCAGATGGGCGTGCCGATCTCCGAGGCGGTGGAGAAGCTCTATCGCAACATTCCGACGCCCGAGGCGAACTTCTTCGCCATCGTCATCGCCATCCAGTCGCAGGCCGGCGGCAATCTGTCGGAAGCGCTGGGCAACCTGTCCAATGTGCTGCGCGACCGCAAGAAGATGCGGGCGAAGGTGCAGGCGATGTCGATGGAGGCCAAGGCTTCGGGCGGCATCATCGGCGCGCTGCCGGTGGTCGTCGCCAGCCTCGTCTACATCACGACGCCCGACTACATCTCGGTCCTCTTCACCTCCGGCACCGGCCATCTGATCCTGGCGATCTCGGGACTGTGGATGGCGACCGGCGTCTTCGTGATGAAGAAGATGATCAGCTTCGATTTCTAAGGGCCGACCGGCGCCGCTCAGAAGGCGCAGCCGAAGCGGAAGGTGCAGACGAGTATGGAAATGTTCGCGCTCATCGGAGTGTCCCCGGCGGTCGCCGCCAGCGTGGTCATGGCGATCGCGGTGTTCACCACCTTCATCGCCATTGCCATGCCGATGCTCGCCGGCAACCAGCTGAAGAGCCGGATGAAGGCTGTGGCGCTGGAGCGCGACGAGATGCGGGCGCGCGAGCGGGCGCGCATGGCCGCCGAGAACGAGCGCGGCCGCTCGGGCCTGCGCCAGCAGGACAGCAAGGGCGTCGCCAGCCTCGTCGTCGAACGGCTCAACCTGCGCACGGCGCTGGCCGACGACAAGACCGTGACGAGCCTGCGCAACGCCGGCTATCGCGGCCAGCGGCCGCTGACACTGTTCCTGTTCGCACGCGCCGTCCTGCCGCTCCTGATGTTCGCCCTGGCGCTGTTCTACGTCTTCGGCCTTGGTCTCCTCGACACGCATCCGACGATGATGCGCATCGCGATCTGCCTCGGCGTCGCCTATGTCGGCTTCGTCGCGCCGATCTTCTTTGTGAAGAACCGCGCCACCAAGCGCCGGCTGTCGATCAGCCGGGCCTGGCCGGATGCCCTGGATCTGCTGCTGATCTGCGTGGAATCGGGCAATTCGATCGAGGCGGCCTTCCGCCGGGTGGCCGAGGAGATCGGCATCCAGTCGATCCCGCTGGCCGAGGAGTTGGTGCTGGTCTGCGCCGAGCTGTCCTATCTGCCGGACCGCAAGGTGGCCTATGACAATCTGGCCACCCGGACCGGCCTCGACGGCGTGCGCACGGTCTGTACGGCGCTGGTCCAGGCCGAGCGCTACGGCACGCCGCTGGGCACCGCGCTGCGGACGCTGTCGCAGGAAAACCGCGACCAGCGGATGAACCTCGCCGAGAAGAAGGCCGCCGCGCTGCCGCCGAAGCTCACCGTGCCGATGATCGTATTCTTCCTGCCGGTGCTGTTCGCGGTCATCATCGGCCCGGCGATCATCAAGGTCATGGCCGTCCAGTAACGGCACCGCCAGCAGGGCGCCCGGCGCCTGCCGGATCGGGTTTGGCCGCGCCGTGGAGCCGGCCTCGCAAGGGGGTGCCGGGGTTATCCGCATGAACCCGGGGGGGACGATCCCGAACCATCACAGCGAGGGTCGGCGCAGCACCCGAACACATGAAGCTGAGCGACCGCTGTCCGTCTGCCCTTATCGAGGCGGCCCAGGGGCGGGCCGCAGCGGCCGTCAACGCAAAAAGGGCGCACCCCCGAGGATGCGCCCTATTCGTGTCTTCGAGCCGTCAGCGTGACGCGGTGGGGCCGATCAGTTCTCGGCCTTGTCCTTGTCTTTCAGCATCGCCCAGGTGTTCTGCTGGGCGAGCATCGCCTTGAGGAAGGCGACATTGGCTTCCGCCTCGGCCGGCGGCAGTTCGCTGCTGGCGATCTTCTCGGCCTCGTCGAAGCGGCCGTGCAGGCCGACGACCAGCGCTAGGTTCTGGCGCACGCGGCTGTCGCTGCCCGGCTGGGAGGCGGCGGAGCGCAGATAGGATTCGGCCGACTTCAGATCGTTGCCGAGAAGGTAGGACATGCCGAGATTGGACAGGATCGTCGGCTCGTTCGGCTGCATGTCCAGCGCCTTGCGATAGAGCGTGCGCGCCGGAACCTGCTGGCCCATCTGGTCGAGAATGGCACCCTCGGCGGAATAGAGCCGCCAGTCGGGATAGTCCGGGGTCTGGGCGCGGCGGATGGTCTCCAGCGCCTTGGGCAGGTCGCCGGCGGCGGCCAGCGCCTTGCCGTAGGCGGCGAGGACGTCGCGATCTTCCGGATGGGCGATCGCCATCTGCTGCATCACCGCCAGCGACTGGTCGTTGCGTCCGGCCATCTGCAGCGCCGCGGCATAGGAAAGGCCGGTGGGCTTGTTCTTGGGATCGCGGTCATAGGCGGCGCCATAGGTGCGCACGGCCGACTGCAATTCGGTGGTGTTCATCTGGGCCACCGTGCGGCCCTGCTGCGCGGGGCGCTGGATCGAACCGGTGGTCTCGTTGGAGACGGAGCCGCAGCCCTGGGTCACCATCAGGGCGAGGCATGCGCCGAGGAGCAGCCCCTGTTTCGCACGGCGTCCCGAACTAGTTCCGCGCCCGACCATGATCTGCTCCTGTTCCGCCTGCATGTCGGCCGCATCGAAAACGAGACGGCCTTCGACGGTGAGAGTATTTCGTTAACCCTAATGACCGGTTAATGCCGGTCTCAGGACGCAAACCTCAGGACACGCCCCATGCCGATCACCCTTGCCAGCGACAATGCCGCGACCGCCCTGCCTGTCTGGACGGCGACCCGTGACGGTCTCAACGACCTGCCGGAGGCGGCGCGGCGCTGGGCCAGGGCGACGCGTTTCGAGGCCGGCGCCGGCCAGGTGCTGCTCGTGCCCAATGCCGACGGGGCGACCGCCGGCGCCGTTCTCGGCCTCGGCAAGGCCGCCGGAACGGGGGAGGGCGCGGCCGCGCGGCGGGCACTCGCGGCCGGTGCGCTGGCGACCCATCTGCCGGCGGGCGACTGGCAGCTTGCCGAGGGCGCCGATCTCGACGGATCGCTGGCGACACTGGCGGTGCTTCTCGGCGGCTATCGCTTCGATCGCTACCGCACCGGACGCAAGGACGAGGACGCGGCGGCCGACATCCGCTTCGCGCCGCCCGGCGACGTCGACGCCGCCGAGGCGCAGGCGCTGGCGGCCGGCGTGTCGCTGACCCGTGACCTCATCAACACCCCGACCAGCGACATGGGACCGGCCGAACTGGAAGCGGCGGCCCGGACGCTGGCCGATGCGTTCGGCGCCGCGGTGACGACGATCGAGGGTGACGCGCTGCTTGAAGAGAACTTCCCGATGATCCACGCCGTCGGCCGGGCCAGCGCCTCGGCGCCGCGCCTGATCGACATGCGCTGGGGGCGGGCGGACGCGCCGAAGGTGACCCTCGTCGGCAAGGGCGTCTGCTTCGACACCGGCGGCCTCGACATCAAGCCGGCCTCGGGCATGCTCCTGATGAAGAAGGACATGGGCGGCGCGGCCAACGTGCTGGGCCTCGCCCACATGATCATGGCCTGCGGGCTCGATCTGCATCTGCGGGTGCTGATCCCGGCGGTGGAGAACGCGATCTCGGCCAACGCCTTCCGTCCCGGCGACATCCTGCACAGCCGCAAGGGCAAGACGGTGGAGATCGGCAACACCGACGCCGAGGGCCGGCTGGTGCTCGCCGACGCCCTGGCGCTGGCCGACGAGGAGGCGCCGCAGCTCCTGATCGACATGGCGACCCTGACCGGCGCGGCCCGCGTGGCGCTCGGGCCCGACCTGCCGCCCTTCTTCACCGACGATGACGGCTTTGCCGGGGATCTTGCCGCGGCGAGCATGGCGGTGGCCGACCCGGTCTGGCGGATGCCGCTCTGGGCGCCCTATGCCGCCAACCTCTCGTCACGGGTCGCCGACATCAACAATGTCACGAGCGACGGATTCGCCGGTGCGGTGACGGCCGCACTGTTCCTGCAGGGCTTCGTCGAAAAGGCCGAAAGCTGGTCGCATTTCGACGTCTATGGCTGGCGCGCCAAGGCGAGCCCGATCGGCCCCGTCGGAGGCGAGGCCCATGCCACCCGTGCGCTCTTCCAGGTGCTGAAGGCGCGCTTTCCGCGGCGCTGACGGTTTGGCACCGCAGGCGATCGGCCCGAGCGGGCCGGTCGCATCTTCTTCGTTTCGCACAGCAAGGCAGACGCGTTCATGACCGGCTCCCCCGATCCCCGCCTCAACGCCGTGCGCCCCGATCTCGCCGACCGCCGGCTCGAGGGGCAGGTCACGGCCGATCGCTTCGTCGACGGGGTCCCGCGCCGGATCATCGCTGCCCTGGCGCCGGTCCGGCGGCATCCGGCGGGCAATGCCCCGCTCGATACCGAGGCACTGTTCGGCGAGGCCGTCACCGTCTTCGACGAGGACGACGAAGGCTGGGCCTGGGTGCAGCTCCGGAATGACGGCTATGTCGGCTATGTGCCGAGCGCTGCGCTCGGCCGGCCCGGCGCCGCCCCGACGCACCGGGTCTGCGTCCCGCGCACGCTGGTCTTTCCCGGCTACGACATCAAGCTGCCGCCGCTCCACGACCTGCCAATGGGCGCCGCCCTCGCGGTGGTCGGTGCCGGGCAGGACCACAACGCCGCCTATGCCCGGATCGAGCCGGCGGGAGCGGTCGTCCTCCAGCATCTGGAGCCGGTCGCCAGCGTCGCTGACGACTATGTCGCCATCGCCGAGCGCTTCCTCGGCGTGCCCTATCTGTGGGGCGGCAAGAGCGCGTCGGGCATCGACTGTTCGGGCCTCGTCCAGATCGCCTGCCAGATGGCCGGGATCGAGGCGCCGCGCGACACCGACATGCAGGAGCGCGCCCTCGGCACGCGGGTTGCCGGCGTCGAGGCGCTGCAGCGCGGCGATCTGGTCTTCTGGAAGGGGCATGTCGGGATCATGCTCGACGGCGCCCGGCTTCTGCACGCCAACGCGCATCACATGCTGACGGCGATCGAGCCGCTGATGGAGACCATGGCGCGCTTCGAGGAGCGGGGCATTGCGGTCACCAGCGTCAGGCGATTGCGGCCCGCCGCTGCGGTCCACGGCTGATCCGCACCCGGCTGCGCCGCGGCGAGGCATGGCGCGCCGCCGCCGCAGTATGTCAGGAATTGCAACGGTTTGGCCCGCTTACGAAGCGCTGAAAAACTGGATGGTTAAGGCGTTGTTAAGCAGCGCAGCCTAGACGCATGGATTGCCGCGTTCGCCCCCCCGAACGCCTTTGATGCCATAGGACATGCCCTGCCGTGCAGCTTTCGGACCTGAAGATTTCCACCCGTATCGCCGCGATCGCGGCGGTCAGTATCGCCGGCATGCTGGCTCTCGCCGCCATCTTCGTCACCGACCAGAGCATCCGGTCCGACTATGCGGCGGTGATCGACAGCGCGCGTGACGCCGAACGCGTGACACAGCGCATCGAGGTGGACTTCCTGCAGGCGCGGCGCGCCGAGAAGGACTTCTTCCTGCGCCGGACCGAGGCCGATATCGCCAAGCACGCAGCCGTCCGCGCCCGTCTCGCGGACGCGTTCCAGAACCTGTCCGACCGGTTGCAGGCGGGCGGTCTGAGCCGGCTGGCCGGCGAAGCGGAGGCCATGCGCCGCAGTTTCACGCGCTATGGCGAGCTGTTCGAGCAGGCGGCGGCGGTCAATCGCTCGCTGGGTCTCGACGAGAATTCCGGCCTGCAGGGCGCGCTGCGGACCGCGGTCCACGATCTCGAAGCCGAACTGAGCGAGGTGGGCAATCCCTCGCTGCAGGTGATGATGCTGATGTTGCGCCGGCACGAGAAGGATTTCATCCTTCGCGGCGATCTCAAATATGTCGAGCGGTTGAACGCCCAGGCCAGCGACCTGGCAAGTGTCGGCCCGGCCGCCTTCGGTTCGGTGCAGACGCGCAATGCGGTGCTGGCCGACCTTGCGACCTACACCGGCAATTTTGCCGGCTATGCCGAGGCGATGGCGGCGGAAGCAGCCCTGCGCGAGGAGCTGAGCGCCGTCTTCGCCGAGGTCGAGCCGCTGTTCCAGACGATCCTGTCGGGCGTGGCGGCGACGCGCGTCGACGCCGAGGCGGCCAGTGCCGCGGCCTCGTCGCTGGCCCTCAAGATCGTTCTGGCTCTGGCGGCCTTGCTGACGCTGATCATCGCGGCCACCGTCCTCGTCGTCGGCCGGTCGATCGCCACGCCGATCTCGGTCACCGCCGCCGCCATGCGCGACTTCGCCGCCGGCGACATGACCGCCCGCGTGCCTGACGGCGACCGCAAGGACGAGATCGGCGACATGGTCAAAGCCCTCCTGTCGTTCCGCCGTTCGGAGGAGCAGAAGCGCGCGATGATCGCCGAACGCCAGGAAGCCGAGCGGCTGGGCCTGGAACAGCGGCGCAGTGCCGAGATCGATGCGGCAGAGACGGCACGCCAGGCGTTCATCGCCGGCATCGCGCCGGCCTTCCGGGCGCTGTCGGAGGGCGACCTCACGGCTCGCCTCGACCGGGCCCGCATGGTGGGCTTCGAGGAAATCTGCGACCTCTACAACCAGTCCGTCGCCACCCTGGAGGAGACCGTCGGAGGCGTCGTCAATGCGGTCGGCTCGATCCGCATGGGGCTGGGCGAAATCACCACCGCCTCGAACGACCTGGCGCATCGCACCGAGCAGCAGGCGGCGAGCCTCGAACAGACGGTCGCAGCGCTCAGCGTGGTGACGCAGGCGGTCAACGATACGGCAGAGAGCGCCGGCAAGGCACAGCGCGTCGCCTCGGACGCCCGTGGCAAGGCCCAGAAGGGCGGCGAGGTCGTCGGCAAGGCGGTCGCGGCCATGGGCCAGATCGAGCAGTCCTCGGAGAAGATCAACTCGATCATCTCCGTCATCGACGAGATCGCCTTCCAGACCAATCTCCTGGCGCTGAATGCCGGCGTCGAGGCGGCACGGGCCGGCGAAGCGGGCAAGGGCTTTGCGGTCGTCGCCCAGGAAGTGCGGGGCCTCGCCCAGCGCTCCGCGGAAGCGGCCAAGGAGATCAAGACCCTGATCGCCACGTCCCGCGAGCAGGTCGGCACCGGCGTGGAACTGGTCACGGCGTCCGGCAAGTCGCTGGAAGAGATCGTCACCGAAGTCAGCGCCATGGCGGAGGTCATCTCGACCATTGCGTCGAGCGCTCGCGAACAGGCAACGAGCCTGCGGGAAGTCTCGGGTGCGGCCGACCAGATGGACAAGGTGACCCAGCAGAACGCTGCCATGGTCGAGGAAGCGACGGCAGCCAGCCAGACGCTGGCCAAGGACGCCGATGCGCTGGATCAGCTCACCGGCCGCTTCCGCACCCGCGCGGAGACTGGCCGGCAGGCACGCCCGTCGCGGTCGCGCCCGGCTGCCCCCAAGGCGCCCGTCGTCCAGATGCGCCAGACCGGTCGCGGCGGCGCCGCGGCGGCCCGCAACACCGCGCCGCAGAGCGAGGGCTGGGAAGAGTTCTGAGCCTTGTCACCGGGCGGCTCAGGCCGCCCGGTTGCGCAGTCGAACGCCGGGCAGGGGCTTTTCCCCTGTCCGGCGTTTCTGTTTGCGCTTGGCGGTCGGTCAGTAGCCGGCGGTGCGGTCGACGACGCCGCGCAGCGGCTCGCCGCGCTCATGGGCCGCGATCTGGCGCATGACGGCGGGGGCCAGCGCATCCGGGTCGGAGACCGCTGCCGCATGGGGCGTGACGAAGACCCGCGGATGGCGCCAGAGCGGATGATCGGCCGGCAGCGGCTCGACATTGAAGACGTCGAGCGAGGCTTCCATCAAAGTGTCCTGATCCAGCGCGTCGAGGATGGCGGCCTCGTTCTGCAGGCCGCCGCGACCGGCATTGATCAGCACCGGACCGCCGAGCGGCGTGCGGCGCTTCAGGCGCGACAGGAAGCCGGCGTCAATGATGCCGCGGGTTTCGGCGGTCAGCGGCAGCAGCACCACGACGATGTCCGAAGCCGCCAGGAAGCCATTCAACCCGTCCTCGCCGGCAAAGGTCTCGACGCCTTCGGCCGATTTGGCGGTGCGGCTCCAGCCGGCGATGTTGAAGCCGAGGGCCTGCAGCTTGCCGGCGGCGTCGCGGCCGAGTTCGCCGAAGCCCATGATGCCGACGGTGATCTCTCTTGCCGCCGGCTGCAGGCGCTCGTGCCAGATCGTCTGGGCCTGCTGGGTGCGATAGGCGCGGCCGCGGCGGAAATGATCGAGTACCCGCCAGACGACATATTCGCTCATCCGCGCGGTGAGATCGTCGGCGACGATGCGCACCACCGGCACGTCAGGCAGGGCCTTGTCGGCGAAGATGTGATCGACGCCGGCACCGAGCGAGAAGATCGCCTTGAGGTTCGGCAGCCCTTCCAGAAGACCCGGCGGCTGCTTCCACACGACGGCGTATTCGATGGCGGGATCGGCCGAATGGGCCGGCTCCAGAACGATGTCGCGGCCGCTATCGGCGGCTTCCAGCGCGGCGCGCCAGCGCTTCGGATCGAAGCCGGTGACGGAGAGGAGAATGGTCATGGATCAGTCCTCCGGGCCGTCGAGCGTTCCGAGCAGCGCCTGGGCCCGCGAACGGCCGAGCCGCGCGAACCAGTGGGCGCAGGCGATCAGATAGCCGTTCTCGACCCGCCGGTCGTCCACGGCAGCGACGAGATCGTCGACTTTGGCGAGGATCGGGCGGATGTCCTCGTCCTCGTCGGCATTGCCGGCCGAGGTCGCAAGGTTCGACGCGTCGACCAGCGCCAGGAAGATCGTCGCATGCTCGTCGGTGAGGCCGGGCGCGGCCAGCATCCGGAAACAATCCTCGACGGCCTGCGGGACGAGGCCCGTCTCTTCCGTCAGCTCACGCCGGGCCGCCGCCTCGATGCTTTCGCCCGCATCGACCATGCCGGCCGGCAGTTCGAGTGCCGCGCCGCATTCGGTCTTCAGCGCGGCGGCCAAGCGGAACTGGCGGATGACGACGATGGAATCCAGCACCGGATCGTAGGGGATGATGACGACCACCGAGCCGGTGTGCAGATATTCGCGCCGCACCGGACCGACCATCCCTTCGCCGTCGAGGCGGGCATGGCGCAGGGTCGCCACCTTGAAGTCGCGGAAGCCGCCGTGCAGCAGCTCGTCGCTGACGAGCTCCGTCTCGATCGGCTGGTCGTCGAGCCTGTCGCGGTAGTGACCTGTACTCATTGCGATACAATTCCCGTCGGTGCGGCCTTGATGTCGAAGGCGGCGGCCATCAGCGCTTTGGTATAATCGGTCTTCGGGTTGTCGAATATCTCGTCGGACGGTCCCCGCTCCACCACGCGGCCATTGCGCATGACGATGACCTCGTTGGCCAAGGCCCGCACGACGCGCAGATCGTGGCTGATGAACAGATAGGCCAGATTATGCTTCTTCTGGAGGTCGCGCAGCAGGTCCACCACCTGGGCCTGCACGCTCATGTCGAGGGCAGAGGTCGGCTCGTCGAGCATGACGAAGCGCGGATTGAGGACCATGGCCCTCGCGATCGCCACGCGCTGGCGCTGGCCGCCCGAAAACTCGTGCGGGAAGCGGAAGCGGGTCGCCGGGTCGATACCGACCTCGTTGAGTGCCGTGACGACGCGGGCGTCGCGTTCGCTGGCCGACAGTTTGCGCTCGTGGATCTCCAACCCCTCGGCGACGATGTCGGCGATGGGCATGCGCGGCGACAGCGAGCCGAACGGGTCCTGGAAGACGATCTGCATGCGCTCGCGCAGCGGCTTCATCGCCTTGAAGGAGCGTTCGTCGATGCGTTCGCCGTCGAAGCGGATCTCGCCCGTTGAGCCGATCATCCTCGTCAACGCCAGGCCCAGCGTGGTCTTGCCGGAGCCGGATTCGCCGACGACGCCGACGGTCTGGCCGGCGCGCACGGTGAGGTCGATGCCGTCCACCGCCTTCACGTGGTCGGTGGTGCGGCGGAAGAAGCCGGTCTTGATCGGGAACCAGACCTTCACGTCTTTCGCTTCGACGACCGCCGGGGAATTGGCGTTGGCGGCCGGCGGCTGGCCCTTGGGCTCGGCGGCCAGAAGATGCCTGGTGTAATGGTGTTCGGGCGCCTCGAAGATGCGCTTGGTGGGGCCTTCCTCGACGATCTTTCCCCGGTACATCACGCAGACCCGGTCGGCGATGGCGCGCACGATGCCGAGATCGTGGGTGATGAACAGCATCCCCATGTTCTGGCGGGTCTGCATGACCTTCAGAAGTTCGAGGATCTGCGCCTGCACCGTCACGTCGAGGGCGGTGGTGGGCTCGTCGGCGATGAGGAGGTCCGGCTCGTTGGCGAGCGCCATGGCGATCATCACGCGCTGGCGCTGGCCGCCGGAGAGCTGGTGCGGATAGGCGTCGAGCCGCTTCTCAGGGTCGCGGATGCCGACCTGCCGCATCAGCTCCAGCGTGCGTTCCTGCGCCTGCTTGTCGCGCATGCCGCGATGCAGCTTCAGGACCTCGCCGATCTGCCGCTCGATCGTGTGCAGCGGATTGAGCGACGACATCGGCTCCTGGAAGATCATAGAGATGCGGTTGCCGCGGACCTTGCGCAGGTCGCGCTCGTCATCGTCGATCAGGTTCTGGCCGTCGAACATCACCCGGCCCTCGCCGGGATGGCTGGCCGCCGGATAGGGCAGCAGCTTCAGGATCGACAACGCCGACACCGACTTGCCGGAGCCGGATTCGCCGACCAGCGCGACGGTTTCGCCCCGGCCGATGGAGAAGGAGACGTTGTCGACGGCGAGCTGCGTCTTGCCGCCCTGGGTGAAGGCGACCGACAGATTCTCGACGGACAGCAGCGTGTCCTGCGGTGCGGGGGGCTGGGCGATATTGGCGGTCGGGCTCAAGCGTTGAAATCCTTGTTCCGGCGTCATCGCGGGGACGTGGCGGCCGCGCCTCGGGCGGGCATGTGACATGGGGCGGCGGCCGGTGCTTCGCCATGATGGTTGCGGCCGTCGTCGGCGCAGATGCCGCGCTCGATCTCGACGGTCGCATGGTGGATGGCGAAGCGCTGGCGCAGTTCGGCCTTGATGGTGCGCACGACGGCGGTGCCGTCGGCCTCTTCCGCAACGCAGGCGTGCAAAGTGGCCATCGTGCGTTCCGGCGTGATCGACCAGGCGTGGACGTGGTGGACTTCGCGCAGGCCCGGCACCGCGGCAACCAGATGCGGCGCGATCTCAGCGATGTCGACGTCGCCGGGCGCGCCTTCCAGCAGCACATGGCCGGCGTCGCGCACCAGCCGCCAGGCCGAAACGAGGATGATCACCGAAACCAGCACCGACAGGATCGGGTCGATCGGCGTCCATCCGGTCCAAAGGATGACGACCGCGGCGAGGATCGCGGCCACCGAGCCGAGAAGATCGCCGAGGACATGCAGCACTGCGCCGCGGATGTTGAGATTGTCGCGGTCGGCGCCGTGCAGGACGAGGAAGACGCCGACATTGACCGCAAGGCCGGCGACCGCGACCGCCATCATGGTGCCGCCGAGGATCGGGCTCGGCGCCTGCAGCCGGTGCCAGGCCTCGTAGATGATGAAGGCGGCGATCAGGAACAGGGCAAGGCCGTTGACGAAGGCGACCAGCACCTGGAAGCGGTCATAGCCGAAGGTACGGCGCGCATCGCTGGGCTTGCGGGCCAGCCGGAAGGCGAACCAGCCAAGCGCCAGGGCGGCGAAGTCGGTCAGCATGTGACCGGCATCGGCAAGGAGCGCGAGCGAGCCGGAGACCAGACCGCCGATCACCTCGGCGACCATGAAGGCGCCGGTCGCCACCGCGGCGATGGCGATTCGCGTCTCGTTGGCGCCCTCGGCATGGCCGGCAAAGCCGTGCGCATGGTCGTGGCTGCCGTGGCCGTGATGGGAATGATCGCTCATGCGAGAGCCTCCGGCCGGCGGCTGGAGCCGCCCCGGCGGCCTCCACCGGCGGAACGCCATGCCCCCCGCGATCCCCGCATCACCCGAAGCTCTTGCGGGGGTCGAAGGCATCGCGCACCGCCTCGCCGACGAAGACCAGCAGCGACAGCATCAGCGAGATCACGAAGAAGCCCGAAAAGCCCAGCCAGGGCGCCTGCAGATTGTTCTTGCCCTGTGCCAGCAGTTCGCCGAGCGACGGTGAGCCGGGCGGCAGGCCGAAGCCGAGGAAGTCGAGCGAGGTGAGGGTGGTGATCGAGCCGTTCAGGATGAAGGGCAGGAAGGTCAGCGTCGCCACCATCGCGTTCGGCAGGAGGTGGCGGGTCATGATCGTCCAGTCGCCGACGCCGAGAGCCCGGGCGGCGTTGACATATTCGAAGTTGCGGGCGCGCAGGAACTCGGCCCGCACCACGCCGACGAAGGCGACCCACGAGAACAGCAGCATGATGCCGAGCAGCACCCAGAAGCCGGGGGGCAGGATCGCGGCGATGATCAGCAGCAGGTAGAGGACCGGGATCGACGACCAGATCTCGATGAAGCGCTGGAACAGGAGATCGAGCCAGCCGCCGAAATAGCCCTGCACCGCGCCGGCGGCGACGCCGATCACCGCCGAGGCCGCGGTCAGGATCAGGCCGAACATCACCGAGATGCGGAAGCCGTAGATCAGCCGCGCGGCGACGTCGCGGGCCTGGTCGTCGGTGCCCAGCCAGTTCATGTTGCCGAAGGTACAGTTAGGGTCTTCCGCGCCGAGCGGATAGCGCTGGCAGCGCTCCTCCCTGGTGAAGGTCCAGGAGGGGGCGGAGGGTGCCGGCGTCGGAATGGCGTTGTTGACGGTCTGGTAGGAATAGCGGATCGGCGGCCAGATCGCCCAGCCATTGGCGTCGATCTCGTCCTGCACGAAGGGGTCGCGATAGTTCGTCACCGGCAGGAAGCCGCCGAAGACCTCCTCGGGATAGTCGACGACGATCGGGTAGTAGAATTCGCCCTTGTACTCGACCAGCAGCGGCCGGTCGTTGGCGACGAGTTCGGCCAGCCCGGTGATCACGAACAGGATCAGGAAGATCCACAGCGACCAGAAGCCCCGCCGGTTGGCGGTGAAGTTCTGCCAGCGGCGGCGGTTCAGGGGCGACAGGCGCGGGCGCTTCGTCGTCTCCGATTCCGGCGCCATCTGGGCGATGCCGGCGGTCTGCTCGCGCGCAATGTCGGCGGCACGCTCGTCGGGCAGTGTCGGATCGCGCTTTTCGGCGGCGAGGCGGTCCTTCTGTGCGTCGTCCATCGTCACACCTCCCGCTTCTCGAAGTCGATCCGCGGATCGATCCAGGTGTAGGTGAGGTCGGAGAGAAGGGTCGTCACGAGGCCGAGCAGGGAGAAGATGTAGAGGGTGCCGAACACGACCGGATAGTCCCGCTGGTAGATGGATTCGAAGCCGAGCAGGCCGAGGCCGTCGAGCGAGAAGATCGTCTCGATCAGCAGCGAGCCGGCGAAGAAGGCGGAGATGAAGGCGCCGGGGAAGCCGGCGACGATGATCAGCATGGCGTTGCGGAAGACGTGGCCGTAGAGCACCCGCCGCTCCGACAGCCCCTTGGCGCGGGCCGTCGTGACGTATTGCTTGCGGATCTCGTCGAGGAAGGAGTTCTTGGTCAGGAGCGTCGTCGTGGCGAAGGCCGACAGCGACAGGGCGATCAACGGCAGCGTCAGGTGCCAGAAATAGTCCGGGATGGTCTGCGTCACGCAGCGGCCGAGATCGCCGGCCGGCGACCAGACCGCGCACCAGTCGCCGCGCACCCCGTCCGACAGGAGGCCGCGCAGCGGGAACCAGTCATAGAAGGACCCGCCGGCAAACAGCACGATGAGAATGATGGCGAAGAGGAAGCCGGGGATCGCATAGGCGACGATGACGACGCCCGAGGTCCACACGTCGAAGCGCGAGCCGTCGGTCAGCGCCTTGCGGATGCCGAGCGGGATCGAGATCAGGTAGGACAGGAGCGTGATCCACAGGCCGAGCGAGATCGATACCGGCATCTTTTCGAGGATCAGGTCCCAGACGGAGACCGAGCGGAAATAGCTGTCGCCGAAATCGAAGCGGACATAGTTCCACAGCATCATGCCGAAGCGCTCCAGCGGCGGCTTGTCGAAGCCGAACTGCTTTTCGAGCCGCTCGATGAAGGCCGGGTCGAGCCCCTGCGCGCCGCGATAGCCGGAATTGTCGCTGCCGCCGCTCGACCCCGAGCCGAAATCACCGCCGCCACCGGACACCCGGTCCATGGCGCCGCCGGCTTCGCCCTGCAGGCTGGCGATGACCTGTTCGATCGGCCCGCCGGGCGCGAACTGGATCACCAGGAACGAGATCGCCATGATGCCGACGAGCGTCGGGATCATCAGCAGGATGCGGCGGAGGATATAGGAGCCCATGGGCGGGTGATCGTCTCCGAGATGCAGATTGCGCCGGCGAACCGGCAGCCGGCATTACCGGCCGATTGCGGTGATAACGCGGGCGTGGCGCGATCGCAAAAGCGCGGCCGCGACCCGTCCCGTTTTCAGCGTGGTGCCCGGCCGCGGATCAGCCGCGGCCCAGCGCCTTGGCCTTCTCCGCTTCGTACCACCATAGAGTCTCGACGGGCCACGAATAGTCCGGCTTGTCTTCGCGAAAGCCGAAAATATCCCAGAAGGCGGCGCGATGGCCGTCGGCCGTGATGTTGGGCAGCCAGTCGAGCCGCCAGCGCAACACCCGGTCGAGGGCGAGGAGCGCCGTCACCAGTTCCGCGCGGTTCGTCGCGCGGGCAGCGTGGCCGATCAGCGTGTCGACAGCCTCGCTGGCCATGCCGGGATAATTGTAGGCGCCCGGACGGTCGACCGCATCGCTGCCGAAGAACAGCGACAGGCCCTCGCGCGTCGGCGTGGCGCCGAGGCTGAAGGCGGCCAGCACCATGTCGAAATCGTAGCGGTTGATCCGCTCCTGATACTGGGCCGGATCGACGAGCCGCATGGTGGCGTCGACGCCCAGGGTGCGCAGCGTGTCGACGAACTTGGCGTAGACCCGCTTCTGCTCCTGGCCATAGGTCAGATATTCCAGCCGGAACGGCTCGCCGGCGGCGTTGACCAGACGGTTGCCGTCGCGGCGCCAGCCGGCCTCGGCGAAGAGTTGCGAGGCTTCGCGCAGCAGCCGGCGGTCGCGGCCCGAGCCGTCGCTGACCGGCTGCACCCAGACCTCGCCGAACACCTCCTCGGGGATTGTGCCGCGCAGGGGTTCCAGCAGAGCGAGCTCGGCTTCGGACGGCTTGCCGGTGGCGACGAACTCGGAGCCCTGGAACGGCGAGTTGGAATGGACGCGCTGGCCGAACAGGAGGTTGGCGTTGGTCCATTCGAAGTCGAAGCACATGTTGATCGCGCGCCGGACCCGCGCATCGGCAAAACGCTCGCGTCGCTGGTTGAGCGCCCAGCACTGGAAGCGGGGACGCTTCTCGGCGGCAAATTCCCGCTTGATGACCTCGCCGCGCTGGACTGCCGGGAAGTCGTATTCGGTCGCCCAGTCCTTGGTGGTGAATTCCTCACGAAAGGTGATCAATCCCTTCTTGAAGGCTTCCAGCGCCGGCTGGCGGTCGCGGAAGAAATCGATCCGCAGCGTGTCGAAATGACCGAGGCCGCGGGCGAAATTCAGGTCCTTAGCCCAATAGTCAGGCCGCTTGATATATTCGATGAAGCGGCCGAACTCGTAGCGCCCGATGGCATAGGCGCCGCTGCCGGGGATCGCCTCGGTGCTGACGGTGGCAAAGTCCCGGTCGGCGAAGAAGGCGCGCGGCAGGATCGGCATGCCGAGGGCGTCGAGGGCATCCTGGTAGCTCTGGGCGCCGGAGAAGGTGATGCGGACGGTGGCCGCGTCCTCGGCCACGGCCTCGGCGACGTTGCGGAGCGCCACCTGCAGGCTCGGATGGCCGAACTCCTTCAAGGTCTCGTAGGAGAAGACCACGTCGTCGGCGGTCACCGGATCGCCGGTGGAGAACCGCGCCTGCGGCCGCAGCCGGAAGGTGAAGCTGTTGCGGTCGGCCGAGAGGGTGACGGTTTCGGCCAGCGCGCAATAGATCGCGTCGGGCTCGTCCATCGCGGCGACGACGAGGGAATCGTAGAGCTTCTCGATGCGCGGCGGGGCGTTGCCCTGCAGGACGAAGCTGTTCAGCGTGTCGAAGGTCAGGGGCGACTGGTTGAGGGCCCAGTAGGCGACGGCCAGGTTCATCTGGCCGCCTGCCGGCGCGTCGGGCGTCGCATAGTCGAAATGGTCGAAATCCGGCGGATATTTCAGCTCGCCGAAGGCCGACAGGCCGTGCAGCGGCTGGTCCGTCGCCACCTGTGCGAAGGGCCGTCCCGGCAGGATCGCCGCGACGCCGGCACCCAGCATCATTTGACCGAAATGGCGGCGGGTGAAATGACCGAGCGCCGTCGCCATCAGTTCGCTGCAGCCTTGTCGGCCTCGGCAGACTTCGTCCACCAGGAGAAGGGGTCGATGCCGTTATAGGCCGGACCCTTTTCCGGCATCTGCAGCTTGTCCCAATAGGCCAGCCAGTCCTCAGACTTGTACCATTGCGGGACGACGTAATACTCCCACAGCAGCACCCGATCGAGGGCGCGCGTGGCGGCGACGAGGCTCTCGCGGTCCGGCGCGTAGACGATGTCGTCGATGAGCTGGTCGATCGCCGGGTTCTTGATGCCGGAATAGTTGCGGCTGCCCGGGGCGTCGGCGGCGGTGGTGCTCCAGAAGTCGCGCTGCTCGTTGCCGGGGGAGAGCGACTGGTCCGGATAGCGCAGCCCGACCACCTCGAACTCGAAGCCGTTCATGCGCTCGATATACTGGTTGGTGTCGACGATCCGCACCTCGGTCTGGATGCCGAGACGCTGGAGCTGGCGGGCAAAGGGCTCGAGGGTGCGGTTGTCCATCGGGTCGTTGCCGAGGAACTCGATGGTGAAGGGCTCGCCGGTCTGCGCGTTCACAAGCGTCGTGCCGCGCAGCTCGTAGCCGGCTTCCTTCAGGAGGCCGAGCGCCTCGCGCAGATAGTTTCGGGCCGCGCCCGGGTCGTTATAGGCCGGCAGCGCGAACTCCTCGGTGAAGACCTCGTCGGGGATCTGGCCGCGCAGCGGCTCCAGATAGGCGAGCTCGCGCTCGTCCGGCAGCCCCTTCGCGGCCAGTTCGCTGTTCTCGAAATAGGAGTGCATGCGCTCGTAGAGGCCGAAGAACAGTGTGCGGTTCATCTCCTCGAAATTGTAGGCGAGCGTCAGCGCCTTGCGCACCCGCCGGTCCTGGAACTTCTCCAGCCGGTTGTTCAGCACATAGGCCTGCATCGACTGGACCTGGCCGCTGTCGATGGTCTTGCGGATGACGCGGCCGTCCTTCACGGCGGGGAAGTCGTAGCCCTCGGCCCAGCGCCGCGACATGTTCTCCAGCCGCCAGTCGTCGAGGCCGCCCTTCTTGAACGCCTCCCAGGCGGCGTTGGTGTCGCGCAGATAGACGTAGCGGATCTCGCCGTAATTGTAGCGGCCGACCCGGGTCGGATTGTCGAGGCCCCAATAGTCGGCGACGCGCTCCCAGGTGATGGACTGGCCGATGTCGTAAGACTTGATGCGGTAGGGGCCGGAGCCCAGCGGCACCTCGGAGGTGGGCTGGGTGATGTCGCGCTTGTTGCCGCTGGCGTCGGTGCCCTCCCACCAGTGCTTCGGCAGGATCGTCAGGTCGCCGACGATGTTGGGCAGTTCGCGGTTGCCGGTCTGGTCGAAGGTGAAGGTCACCTCGCCGTCGCCGGTCTGCTCCGCCGAGAAGATGTTCTTGTAATAGGCCGACCATTGCGGGTGCAACTCGGTCAGCGTCTCGAAGCTCCAGATCACGTCCTCGACCGTCACCGGCTCGCCGTCGTGCCAGCGCGCCTCAGGGTTGAGGCGGTAGGTCACCGAGGAGAAGTCCGCCGGGTAGCGGACGGCTTCGGCGATCAGCGCATGGGCCGTGCCCGGCTCGTCCGGCGACTGGTCCATCAGCGTGTCGTAGAGGAGGCCGCCGCCGAAGGTGGCAAGGCCCGCCGCCGGCGTGCCGCGCACGATGAAGGGGTTGAAGCTGTCGAAGGAGCCGATGGCGATCTGGTTCAGCGTCCCGCCCTTGGGCGCATCGGGATTGACGTAGTCGTAATGGGCGAAATCGTCCGGATATTTCGACCCCTCGATCAGCGACGAGGATTCATGCCATTCCCCGGCGCCCTCGGCCTTCGGGGCGGCGGCCGCCGCGTTCTCGGCCTCTGCCGTTCCGGTCTCCACCTGCTGGTCCGGCTGAACGGCCGTTTTGTCCTGCGCAAGGGCCGGAGCGCCGATGACACTGAAGGCGAGGCTGCTCGCGACGGCAAGACGGACGAGACGGTTCGGCAACGACAAGGGCGGCCTCCATGCAAATAGGCGGGCAATGGTCCCGCGATCGGGTCTTGACCCAATCTAGGGAAGGGGGGCGGGTAAAGTCACGTGACGAAAGCGTAATCGAGGGCGGACAGGGCTTCGGGCAGCGGCTGACGTGAGCAACGACAGGCCGAAACGAACAAAGCCCCGGCAAGGGCCGGGGCTTTGCAGATGTTTCTCGATGTCGGTGACGTGCCGGCTCAGTTGCCGGTGGTCGCGCCGTTCTCGTCGAAGGTGGCGAGATAGGCGATGACGTTGGCGACATCCTCGGGCTTCTTCAGGCCGGGGAAAACCATCTTGGTGCCCTTCACCAGACCGCGCGGATCGGCCAGCCATGCGGACAGCTCCTCGACGTTCCAGGTCGGGTGCTCCTCGGCATAGGCGACCAGCGCCGGCGAGAAGCTGTAGCCCTCGACCGCGGCGATGGCTTCGCCGACGATGCCGTTCAGCTCGGGGCCGACCTTGTTCTTCGCGCCTTCGCCGACGGCATGGCAGGCCTGGCACTTGCGGAAGACCTTCTTGCCGGCTTCCGGGTCGCCGGACACGGCGGCCGGCTCGGCCGCGGCGACCTGGGTCTCGCCAGCCGCACCTTCGGCCGGTGCTGCTGCAGCTTCCTCGTCCGCGGCGTTCTCTTCGCCCGGAACGTTCTCCTCGGCGCCTGGAGCCGCCTCGGTGCCGGTCCCGGCGCCCTGCTGGTCTTCGGCCTGCGCTGCGCCGGCATCCTGCGGCGCGTCGGCGGCAGGCGGCGTCGGGCGCTCTTCCTCGCTCATGGTCGGAGCCTGTTCGGCGCCCGGCTGGGGAGCCGGCTCGGCATCGGCTGTGCCGCCGGCCTGGGCAGCGGATTGGCCGCCTGCGGCCGGATCAACCTGCGTCGTCGTGGCGGCGTCGGTCGTCTCTTCGGCAGCCGCCTCTTCAGCCGGTGCCTCGGCCGGGGCTTCCGGCAGGGGCGCCGGGCTGTCGGCCTGCTCGCGCATGTAGGCGATCAGGTTTGCGCGGTCTTCCGGCTTCTTCAGGCCGGCGAAGCCCATCGCGGTGCCCGGGATGTAGCCCTTGGGGTTCTTCAGGAAGCCGTAGAGGTGCTCATAGTCCCACTTCACCTCGCCGCCCTCGGAAAATTCCTGCATGGCGGTCGAGTAGCCGAAGTCGGGGACCGACGCGATCGGCCGCATGACGGTGTCCCACAGATGCGGGCCGACCTTGTTCGGGCCGCCCTTCTCGATGCTGTGGCAGGCGGCGCACTTCTTGAACTGCGAGGCACCGGCCTCGACGTCGGCCGTCTGCAGAAGTGCGGCGACCGGCGGATCTTCCGCGGCGGCGGGGGCGGCATCGCCGCCTTCACCCGGCTCGGCGGCCACGATCACGTAGCCCGGCTGCTCCGGCGCTTCGGCATGGAACAGCGCTTCCGCCAGCAGACTGCCGCCGAACAGGACGAAGATGGTCCCGAGCACGGCTCCGAAGATCTTGTTGGCCTCGAACGAATTCATGGGCGGGAGGGCTCCCTCTGCAAGCAGGGGCACCAGGCGCCGCCGCTTTCTGTCTGACAAAAACGCGCGGAACCTAGGTCTTTTGCGGTTTCAAGGCAATATCTGTAAGAGGCGGTTCCACCGCGCCTTTTGTCATCCCGCGCCGCTACAGACAAGCGTTTTGCGGCTTCAATTTCCGGTTCCTCGCACGCTCATGTCGATCCTCGTTCTCATTCCCGCACGGCTGGCCTCCACGCGCCTGCCCCAGAAGGCCCTTGCCGACATCGCCGGACGGCCGATGATCGTGCGCGTCGCCGAGCGCGCCACGGCGGCCGATATCGGCCGCGTCGTGATCGCCACGGATTCGCAGGAGATCCTCGATGCGGTGGTCTCGGCGGGCTACGAGGCGGTGATGACCTCGGTCGAGCACCAGTCGGGATCGGACCGGATCTTCGAGGCGCTGCAGGGACTTGATCCCGACGGTGCGGTCGAGACCATCGTCAATGTGCAGGGCGATCTGCCGACCATCGAGCCGGAGGCGATCCGCCAGGTGCTCGCCCCCTTCGAGGATCCGCGCTGCGACATCGCGACGCTTGGCGTCGCGATCACCGACGCGGAGGAGAAGACCAATCCCAACGTGGTGAAGATCGTCGGCTCGCCCAACGGCCCGTCGCGACTGCGGGCGCTCTACTTCACCCGCGCCACGGCCCCCTGGGGCGAAGGGCCGCTGTTTCATCATGTCGGCCTCTACGCCTATCGGCGTGCGAGCCTCGAACGTTTCGTGACGCTCGGGCCCTCGACGCTGGAAAATCGCGAGAAGCTGGAGCAGCTGCGGGCACTGGAAGACGGCATGCGCATCGACGCCGAGATCATCGACACCGTGCCGCTCGGCGTCGACGGCCCCGCCGACCTGGAACGGGCGCGAATCATGTACGGGGTCGAGCCATGAGCGACATCCGACCCAAGATCGCCTTCCAGGGCGAGCCCGGTGCCAATTCCGACATGGCCTGCCAGGCGGTGCGGCCCGATCACGAGCCGATGCCGTGCCCGTCCTTCGACGACGCCTTCGACGCGGTGCGGTCCGACGAGGCGGCGCTGGCGATGATCCCGATCGAGAACACGCTGGCCGGCCGGGTGGCCGACATCCACCATCTGATGCCCGATTCCGGGCTGCAGATCGTCGGCGAATATTTCATGCCGATCCATTTCCAGCTCATGGTGCTGCCGGGCGTCGCCCGCGACGAGATCCGCACCGTGCAAAGCCACATCCACGCGCTCGGCCAGTGCCGCCGCTATATTCGCGGCAATGGCTGGAAGCCGGTCGTGGCCGGCGACACGGCGGGCGCGGCGCGGGAGGTCTCGCAGGCCGGCGACCGCAGCCGCGCGGCACTCGCCCCGGAGCTGGCGGCCTCGCATTACGGGCTCGACATCATCGAGCGCGACGTCGAGGATTCGGCCAACAACGTGACCCGATTCGTCGTCCTGTCGCGGCCCGGCGCCCAGCCGACGGATTTGTGGGCCCCGGTCGGTCGCAACACGGTCACCACCTTCGTCTTCGAGGTCCGCAACCTGCCGGCGGCGCTCTACAAGGCGATGGGCGGGTTCGCGACCAACGGCGTCAACATGACCAAGCTGGAGAGCTACCAGCTCGGCGGCCAGTTCATCGCCACGCAGTTCTACGCCGATGTCGAAGGCCATCCGAACGACGATTCGGTCCGGCTGGCGCTCGAGGAACTGGCCTTCTTCACCCGCAAGGTGACGATCCTCGGCGTCTACGAGGCCGCGCCCGATCGGCTGAACGCCGGCACGGACCGCCCGGCCGGCGAATAGTCCGCCGGGGCCGGCCGCGCCGCGTCAGACCTCGCCGTCTGCGAAGGCCTTGATCAGGTGATGGGCGATGGCGAAGCGCCGGGGCAGGGCGAGGCCCTCCGGATGGGCCTCGGCCAGCATCGCCTGCACTTCCGCACGGTCGAACCAGCGGCAGGCTTCCAGTTCGTCGCTGTCGAAATCGATCTCGAAGGTGCTGGCCCGTGCAATGCAGCCGATCATCAGGCTGCCGGGGAATGGCCAGGGCTGTGACGCCAGATAGCGCACCGAGGCGACGGCGAGCCCCGATTCCTCCAACGTCTCGCGGCGCACTGCGGCCTCGACCGTCTCGCCGGCCTCCACGAAGCCCGCCAGGCAGGACCAGAAATTCTCCGGGAAATGCGGCTGGCGCCCCAGCACGCAGCGGCCGTTGCCGTCATGGACGAGCATTATCGTCACCGGATCGGTGCGCGGGAAGACCACGTCGTCGCAGCGCGTGCAGCGGCGGCGATAGCCGGCCGCTTCGGACCGGGTCTCCCCGCCGCAGCGGGCGCAGAAACCGTTGCGCGCATGCCAGCCGAGCAGATGGGCGGCCTGGCCGAGCTGGCCTTCGGTGTCGGGGTCGAAACTCGACCGCATGGCGAGCGAGCGCAGATCGTTGTCCTCCAGCCCTTCGGCCGGCAGCGTCACCGTCGGGGCGCTGGCGGCCAGCACCGGGCGGCCGTCCGGCTCGAAGCCGAGGAGGATGCAGGTTGAAAAATCCGCCCCGAGCGTCTCGGCGTCGGCGCGGGCGAAGCCGACATCGAGGGCGGGACCACCGGTGCGGTACAGCCATCGACCGCCCGGCGTCGCCAGGAAGATCCGCGCCCTGTCATGGGCCAGCGCCTCGGCAAGGCTGTCGTCGCTGCGCCGTTCGCCGTCGCGCCACAGCGTGTTGCCGGCAAAGCCTGTGCGGGCGCTCACCTCCGCCAGATCGGCGATCGCGGCGCGCTGGTTGTCATCCTTCAAGGGTCGTTCTCTCGCTTGTCCGCAGGGTCAGGCCGGCAGGATGGCGCGCCGTATCTCGTCGGCGAATCGCGCTGCCTCGCCGGCATCATAGGGCACCGGAGTGCCATGTCCCCAAATCGGGCCGGGCCAGTTGGGATCGCCCTTGCGCCGCGCCACCACATGCAGGTGGAACATCGGCACGATATTGCCGAGGGCGCCGATATTCATCTTGTCGGCCTTCACCGCCGTCTGCAGTGCCTTGGAGACGAGACCCATCTCGAAGGTCAGCATGGTCTGGTCGAGCGGCGTCAGCTCGTGAAACTCGGTAATGGCAATGCGCTGCGGCACGAGGATGAGCCACGGCCAGCGGCTGTCATTCATCAGGCGCAGGTCGCAGAGGCCGAGCCGGCTGATCGACGTCGTGTCCCTGGCAAGGCAGGGGTCGAGTTGGAAGGCTGGCATCAATTCCTGTCCTCGATCTGGGGTGCCCGGGTTGCAATTAGGGCAGCGATCGCAGATATGGAGCGCGGGAGGTTGGTGGTGGACGCGCCACTCGCCAACCGGGTCAGGTCCGGAAGGAAGCAGCCCCAACGAGCTCCGGCACGGGTCATCGTGCCAGCCTCCCACCCATTCCCCTTTTCAGGACATGACCGCTTGCGAGCGTGCCGCCTTCAGGCCGCGCCCGTGACGCGTCTCGTCGCCTAGAGCGTCGGACTGAATCCCAGAATCCCCGGCCCGCTTCCCTTTAAGCCTTCACCGTGATTCCCTCGTGCTGGAGGTGGATCATGAGCAAAAGCTATTCGATTGATCTGCGTGAACGGGTCGCCGGCTTCATCGACAAGGGTCAGTCTCGTCGGGCGGCGGCTCGCCATTTTGGCGTTAGCGAGAGCTTTGCGATCAAGCTGGACCAGCGGCGGGTCCGGTCAGGATCGATCGCACCGCACAAGCAGGGCCGCCCTCGCGGTAGCGGAAAGCTGGAGGTGTTTGAGGCCTTTCTGATCGGCGCCGTCGAAGCCAAGCCCGACATCACCATGCCGGAACTGGCCGCGCTGCTGATGGAGGCGCACAGCGTGACCGCCGCCCCGGCGGTGCTGTCGCGCTTTCTGTGCCGGCGCGGCTTCACATATAAAAAAATGCCTGATGGCGTCGGAATGCGCACGCGCCGGCGTGCGTGAGGAGCGCCGGGTCTGGAAGACCAAGCGCCAGCCCCGGATGCGATTGGCGCCGCAGCGTCTGGTGTTCATCGACGAGACGTCGGTGACGACCAAGATGGCCCGGCTGCGCGGCCGTAGCCGGCGCGGCCGGAGACTGCGCGCCGACGCACCCTTCGGCCACTGGGGCACCCAGACCTTCATTGCCGGCCTGCGCTGCCACGAACTAACCGCACCCTGGGTCATCGACCGGCCGCTCAACCGATCCGCCTTCGACACCTACATCGAGACCCAGCTCGCGCCGACGCTGCGCAAAGGCGACATCGTCATTCTCGACAATCTTGCTGTCCACAAAAGTCAGCGGGCGGCCGAGTGCCTTCGACAAAGAGGCGCCTGGTTCCTATTCCTGCCACCCTATTCGCCGGATCTGAACCCGATCGAGATGGCGTTCTCAAAGCTGAAGGCACATCTGCGCAAGGCTGCCGCCAGAACATTCGACGATCTCTGGAAGGCCATCGGCGATATCTGCGGCCTCTTTGAACCAGAAGAGTGCTGGAACTACCTCAAGGCCGCGGGATATGCGTCTGATTAAGCGTCCGACGCTCTAGTAGAGGCGCAGCAGCACCGGCAGATAGCCGCTGCCCTGCAGGAGCTCGACCGTCTCGAAGAACGGCAGGGCGAGGAAGAACACCAGCCCGTCCGTGAGCGTGCGATAGACCAGCCGCGTGTCGACGGTGACGCGGCGGATGTCCTGGTAAAGCGCCGGATTGGGCAGGAAGCGCGGGACGCGTGCGACGTAGCTGTCGAAATCGGCCCCGAAGGCGTCGCGCAGATAGCGCTCCTCGCGCAGGATCACGACCCGGAAGGCCACGGCGCAGCCGAGCATGAAGATCGCGCCGAGCAGCAGGCTGCCGGTGGCCGCGCCGGCGCCGCCCGCCGCGATGCTGGAAAAGACGTAGAGCGGATTGCGCGAGATCGAATACGGCCCGCTGGCGACGATTTCCGAAGCCTTGCGGCCGCCGATATAGAGCGTGCACCAGATCCGGCCGGCGATGCCGACAACGATGAGGGCGAGGCCGGCGACCTCGATGCTCTCGTGGACGTCTTCGGTCCAGGCCGAGCCGACGAAGAGCAGCGCCAGGAAGGCGCCGATCAACAGGACGAACAGCGCCAGCCTGCGCCGCTCCTGATACTGCGTCAGTGCCATCGTTCCGCTCCGTTTGCGCGACCGTTCGTGACTGAAGCCGGCGCGTCCTGCGCGATCTTCCCTTGGCCTATCGGCGCCATGCAAGGCGAAATCACGACCGGTGTCCATCGGCCACGCAGGACTTGCGTCCCCCGCCCATTCGCTTCAGAACCGGACGCGAGCGCGGCATCGGTCACGGGGCCGCCGCGCCGGCCGACAGGTGGCAGGCGACCGCCATCCCGCGACGCGAATTTCCGGACCCAGGGCGCGATGAGCGATATCGAAAGCGGCACTGCGATTTCATCCGAGGCCGGCGACGCCGCGCCCTATCGGGTGCTGGCGCGCAAGTATCGGCCGCGCTCCTTCGACGATCTGATCGGCCAGGAGCCGATGGTCCGCACGCTGACCAACGCCTTCGAGACCGGCCGCATCGCCCAGGCCTGGATGCTGACGGGCGTGCGCGGTGTCGGCAAGACCACCACGGCGCGTATCCTGGCGCGGGCGCTGAACTACCAGACCGACGAGATCGAGCAGCCGACGATCCACATGGGCGAGCCGGGCATCCACTGCCAGGCGATCATGGAAGGCCGGCATGTCGACGTGGTCGAGATGGACGCGGCATCCCATACCGGCATCGACGACGTGCGCGAGATCATCGCGCAGGTGCGCTACCGCCCGGTTTCGGCGCGCTACAAGGTCTACATCATCGACGAGGTCCACATGCTGTCGACGCAGGCCTTCAACGGCCTGCTGAAGACGCTGGAGGAGCCGCCGGAGCACGTGAAGTTCGTCTTCGCGACGACCGAGATCCGCAAGGTGCCGGTCACCGTCCTGTCGCGCTGCCAGCGCTTCGACCTGCGGCGCGTCGAATCGGCGACGTTGATGGCGCATTTGACGAAGATCGCGGCGGCCGAGCATGTCGAGGTCGACGAGGACGCGCTGCGGCTGATCGCCCGCGCCGCCGAGGGCTCGGTGCGCGACGCGCTGTCCCTGACCGACCAGGCGATCGCCCACGGGGCGGGCGCGGTGACCGCGCAGGCGGTGCGCGACATGCTGGGGCTCGCCGACCGGGTCCGGATCATCGATCTGTTCGAATATCTGATGAAGGGCGACGCCGCGGCGGCGCTGAAGGAGCTGCGCGACCAGTATGTCGTCGGCGCCGATCCGGCCGTGGTTCTCGCCGACCTTGCCGATTTCACCCATCTCGTCACGACCCTGCGCTTCGTGCCCGATGCGGCCGAGGACGCGGCGCTGTCGCCGATGGAGGCCGAGCGCGGCCTGGAATTTTCCAAGAGCCTGTCGATCCGCACTCTCGGCCAGGTCTGGCAGATGCTGCTGAAGGCGCTGGAGGAAACGCGCAACGCCAATGCGCCGCGCCAGGCCGCCGAAATGGCCCTGATCCGCATCGCCCATGCCGCCGACCTGCCGTCGCCCGACGATCTGGTGCGGCTGATCCGCAGCGGCGAGATCGGCAATCTGCCGGCCCCTGCCCCGGCACCGGCCGGCGGCAACGGCGCGGCCGGGCACCGTGAGGGCGGTGGCAATGGTGCGGGAGCGTCCGGCTCCGGCGGTTCGGCTTCTGCGCCGACGCAGGCCATCGCCGCGCCGTCGACACAAGGCACCGTCGCACCGGCGGGCGGCCCGCAATCCTCCGGGATGATGAGTGCTCGCATGGGCGGCGGGCGGAGCTCGCGGCCGCAGATCCGTCCGGCGGTTGAAGAGGCGCGGCCGGAGGTCGAGATCGCCACGCTGGAACAGCTCGTCGCGCTGGCCGAATCCAAGCGCGATTCGCTGATGACGGTGTCGATCCGGCGCTATCTGCGGCTGGTGAAGCTGGTGCCGGGGCGGCTCGAGGTCGCGCTGACGCCGGAGGCGCCGCGCACGCTGATCACCGATCTCACCCGCAAGCTGCACGACTGGACCGGGCGCCGCTGGGTGGTGACCATTTCCAACGGCGAGGCGAAGCCGACCCTCGACGAGGTCGCGACCGCACGCCGCAACACGCTGTTGCTCGACGCCGAATCCGACCCGGAAGTCGCGGCGATCCTCGCCTCGTTTCCCGGCGCCAAGGTCGTCGATGTGCGGCTGCGCGGCGACGCCGAGGCGGCGGCCGAGGAGGCAGCGCTTGTTTCGGACGTGGTCGAGGACGACATTCTGGTCGATCCGTCGGAGCTGTCCGACGACGACGACATCTAGGAGATCGCGATGAAAGACCTGATGGGCATGATGAAGCAGGCCAAGGAGATGCAGGCCAAGATGGCCGGCCTCCAGGAAGAGATCGCCTCCATCACCGTGACCGGCCAGGCCGGCGGCGGCGTCGTGTCGGTCACGCTGACCGGCAAGGGCGAGATGCAGGGCATCGCGATCGATCCCTCGCTCCTGAAGGAAGACGAGAAGGACATCGTCGAGGATCTCGTCATGGCTGCGCACAACGACGCCAAGGGCAAGCTCGATGCGGCCATCCAGGAAAAGACCCAGGAACTGACCGCCGGCCTGCAGCTGCCCCCCGGCATGAGCCTGCCGTTCTGAGGCGTCCCGGCGGCATCTAGACCCTCATGGCCAAACCCATTGCAGGCCCGGAGATCGAGCGGCTGATCCAGCTGCTTGCCAAGCTTCCAGGCCTTGGTCCCCGTTCGGCGCGCCGCGCGGCGCTTCATCTCGTCAAGCGGCGCGAGCAGCTTCTGGCGCCGCTGTCGGCCGCCATGGGCGAAGCGCTGGACAAGGTGACGATCTGCTCGGTCTGCGGCAATATCGATACCTTCGATCCCTGCACGATCTGCACCGACGGCTCGCGCGACCAGTCGATCGTGATCGTCGTGGAGGACGTCTCGGACCTCTGGGCACTGGAGCGGGCCAAGGCGCTGAACGCGGCCTATCACGTGCTCGGCGGCGTCCTGTCGCCGCTTGACGGGATCGGGCCCGACGACCTCACCATCCGGCAGCTCGTCGAACGCGTCCACAAGGGCGGGGTGAAGGAGCTGATCCTGGCCGTGAACGCCACGGTCGAGGGCCAGACGACGGCGCATTACCTGATGGACCAGCTCGAAGGCTTCGAGGTGCGGGTCACGCGCCTCGCCCACGGCGTCCCGGTCGGCGGCGAGCTCGACTATCTCGACGAAGGCACGCTCTCGGCGGCCATGCGCTCGCGCACCGGGCTCTGAAGGCGCCGGCACACTCGCACGGCTGATCTACGGCTCGTCGCCATCCGCGGCGTCGCGATCGCGGTCGTATCGTGCCGCGACCGGGAAGGGCGGCAGCCAGGCTTCGCGGCGGATCGTCCAGCATTCGTAGGTGGGCGTCAGCTGGTCCGGCGCGCCCAGCGCGCCGAGATGCAGTTCGGTCTCGTCACCGGTGCAGGCGAAGACGGACGCGCCGCAGCGCGGGCAGAAATGCCGCCCCGCATAGGCACGCGTTTCGCCGGTGACCGTCACGGCGTCGTGGCGGAAGATCGCGGCGGCGTAGAACAGGGCGCCGTGATGCTTGCGGCAGTCGAGGCAATGGCAAAGGCCGACACGATCGGGCCGGCCCGTCGCCACAATGCGCACGTCACCGCACAGGCAGCCGCCGGTATATTGCTCCATGCCGCATCCTCCGCGTCTGTTTCATCGGTTTGGCGGCACGAAGGCTAGGCCGGGCTGCCGCCCGTCGTCCATCCATCGCAGCCGGTCTTGGCGCGCTTCGCAGAGCCGGCTACCCTCAGGCGATGCAGCTATCGCTTCGCCTCCTCACCGCCGTCGTTCTCCTGTGTGCGGCGACGTTCGCGCCGGCCAGCGCGCAGAACCTGACGGCCGGTTTCCGCAATTTCCTCGAGGCCGACATCTGGCCCGCCGCCAGAGCGCGCGGGGTGCCGCGTCCGGTATTCGACGCGGCGTTCAAGGGCGTGTCGCCCAATCTGAAGCTGCCCGACCTGCAGCTTCCCGGCGCGAAGGCGACCGTCGCTGAGACGAACTTCCAGGCCGAGTTCAAGAGCGGTGCAGCCTATCTGTCGGAAGGCGCGGTGGCCGGCAATGCCCGCCAGGGGCGCGCCCTGATCGCGAAATACCGCGCCGTTCTCGACCGGATCGAGGGGCGCTACGGCGTGCCGGCCCCGATCATCGTCGCCATCTGGGGGCGGGAATCGGCTTTCGGAGCGGCGAAGATTCCCCATGACGCCTTCGAGGTGCTGGGGACCAAGGCCTATCTCTCACGCCGCAAGGCGATGTTTCGCGAGGAACTGCTCGCCGCCCTGCAGATCGTTGCCGACGGCCATCTGAAGACCTCGGAGATGAAGTCGTCCTGGGCCGGTGCGCTCGGTCAGCCGCAATTCATGCCGTCGAAATTCCTGGCGCTGGCCGTCGATTTCGACGGCGACGGGCGAAAGGACATCTGGAATTCGGTGCCCGACACGCTGGCCTCGATCGCCCACTACCTGCAGCAGGCCGGCTGGCAGCCGGGCCGCGACTGGGGCTTCGAGGCGCGGGTACCGGCCACCGTCTCCTGCGCCAATGAGGGGCCGGATCTCGGTCGTCCGATCTCGGAATTCGTCGCCGCCGGCGTGACGCGCGTCTCGGGCCGGCCGTTTCCGGGCCACGAACTCGCGGCGCGGGGCCATCTGATGATGCCGGCCGGCCGCTTCGGCCCGGCTTTCATCGCCACCCCGAATTTCTACGTCATCAAGGCCTACAACAATTCCGACCTCTACGCCCTGTTCGTCGGCCATGTCGCCGACCGGATGCTCGGGGCGGGACCGCTGGCGGGAGATTGGAAGGCCACCGACCGGCTGACGCGGGGCGACGTCGCACGCATGCAGCAGAAGCTGGAGGCGCGCGGCTACGATGTCGGCGGGGCGGACGGGCTTGCGGGCTTCAAGACGCGGCGCTCGATCGGGGCGTTCCAGCTCAAGTCCGGAATGGGCGAGACGTGCTGGCCGACAAGGGCGCTGGCCGGCGCGCTGTGATGCTATCCACAGTTGATTTAACCTCTCGTACACGATCCCTGCCAAAACCTTTCCCCTGTTGCGGTCACGACCTTTCGCCGGCGGGGCGCGGCTTGTACCGAAGATGACGGAACCCGAGGAGAGCAGGCGGCACGATCGCCTGCCAAGCGGCGGGAGTTGCCTGGGGAGGCGACGCGGACGGTTCGAAGCAGGTCTTCGAACCGTCCGCCCTATCCATCCGGCCCGTGACTGGCCCTTGCCCGAACCTGCACCCCTGACAGGGCTTGCGTGACCTTCGTCCCTCGCTGCAATAGTTTCGCCACATCCTGAGCCAATAGATTGCGGATCGGCTCGCACGATTCGCGCTCCGGGCTTTGCAATCGTTTTTGGGGAAACCGATTGAAACGACGGATCTGGATACCTTCCAGCATCATGCTCCTTGCGGGGCTCGGTTACGCCGTCGGCAAGACGGCCGACCTCGTCATGCCGCAGATGGACGCCGGCGCCGATGTCGCCGAGTTCGTCGCGCCGAAATCCGATCTGTCCCTCGACGTTTCCCTCGTCCGCCCGGCCGACAACGCCTTTTCCGAAATCGCGGTCGCGACAGTCGAACCGTTCGACGCCGATGGTGACGGCACGCCGGACGTCCGGGAACTGGCCCAGCCGGCGGTCTCGAAGCCCGTCGCGACATCCGCTTCGGCCAAGCTCGCCGAACTCGCGCAGGCCGGCAGTTCGCGCACGCTGTCGCTGAAGGTGGCGGCGACGACCGGCAGTTCGACAAGTGCTTCGACCGCCGACCTGCCGACGATGGCGACCGCCTGGCAGTCGGAGCATTTCCGCGACAATCCGCTGGTCGGCGAAGTCTTCGATGCGCGCGGTGCGCGCTCCAGCCGCGATACGCTGATGGGGGCCGCCAGCGGCGCGCGCTATCTGCTTCTCGGCGAAATCCACGATAATCCCGATCATCACCAGCTGCAGGCCGACATCATCGGCGGCCTGGCCAAGCTGGGCAGCGAGCCGGCCGTGGTCTTCGAGATGATCCCGGAAAGCTTAGCCGACGTTCTGGAAGAGTTTGCCGAGACCGGGGATCGCGATGTCGCATCGCTCTCCGAGCAACTGCAATGGTCCGAACGCGGCTGGCCCGCCTTCTCGATCTACCAGCCGGTCTTCGATGCGGCCGTCGCCGAGGGGCTGACGCTTCGCGCCGGCGATCTCGACCGCCAGACGATCCGTGCGATCGGCGAAAACGGTCTCGATGCCCTGAGCGAAGCCGAGATCGAACGCCTGTCGCTGCGCCTCGAAGTGCCGGCGGAACAGGCCGACGCGCTGGCCGAAACCATCAGGACCGCCCATTGCGGGCTGATGCCCGAGGGCGCCATCGGCGCCATGGCGACGGTCCAGCGGGCCCGCGACGGTGCATTGGCCGACGCGCTGGTCGATGCGGCGAAAGAGAGCGGCAGCGCCGTGCTGATCGCCGGCTCCGGCCATGTCCGCAAGGATCGCGGCGTGCCGAACATCCTCGCGGAACGCGATCCGGATGCGGCCACGGTCGCGGTGCAGATGGTCGAGGTCAGTGACGGCGAGGCCGAGGCCGCCGATTACGGCCTCACGAGCGATGCGCCGGCGCCCTACGACTACACGATCTTCACGCCGCGCAACGACATTGCCGACCCCTGCGAGGCGCTCCGCGCCCGGATGGGGCAGGCGGACCAGTAAGTCCGCCACCGCAGGTTCCGCCTGCGCCGGGGCTTCGAGCCCAATCTCAGCGGAAGAGCCACTCCATCAAACAAGGTCGTCATCCTCGGGCTTGACCCGAGGGCCCATGCCGGACCCGTTGACGCGTCGCTGATCTCCGACGGAACGGTCGCTAAGCGCAGAGGCGTGGATCCTCGGGTCCAGCCCATAAGACGACGGGCGTCAGGGGGCGGTGCGGTGATCTCGGACGTCCCGCCGATGCATCCTCAGAAGTCGTAGAATTTCCGGATCGCCGCCCAGCCGTCCTCGGCCGTGTCCACATAGGTCACGAGATCGAGGTCTTCCGGCGCGATCGTGCCTTCCTCCGCGAGGGCCTCCAGGTTGATCACGCGGCGCCAGAAGCTCTCCCCGAACAGAAGCACCGGAATGCGCTGCATTCGTCGGGTCTGGATCAGCGTCAGCGCCTCGAACAATTCGTCCATGGTGCCGAAGCCGCCGGGGAAGATCGCCATCGCCTTCGCCCGCAGCAGGAAGTGCATCTTGCGGACGGCGAAATAGTGGAAGTTGAAGCACAGTTCCGGCGTGGCGAAGCGGTTCGGCGCCTGCTCGTGAGGCAGGGTGATGTTGAGCGAGATCGACAGGGCGTCGACATCGGCCGCACCGCGATTGCCGGCTTCCATGACGCCCGGGCCGCCGCCGGTGACGATGACATATTCCTTGCCGCCATGGCTGTTGGCCGAATGCTGCGAGGCGATGGCGGCGAAGCGGCGTGCCTCCTCGTAGAATTTCGAATTGGCCTCGAGATTGCGGCGCTGGGTCTCGTTGCGCGCCGCCCAGGCCTCGGTGCCCGGCTCGGGAATGCGGGCGCCGCCGAACAGCACGACGGTGGACAGGATGCCCGCCTCGTTCAGCGCCAGTTCGGGTTTCATCAGCTCGAGTTGAAGCCGGATGCCGCGGGTCTCTTCGCGGGTCAGGAAGTCGTCGTCGGCATAGGCCAGCGCATAGGTGGGGGAGCGGGTCTGCGGGGTATCGACCTGTACTGCCGTCTCTTCCTTGTCCCGCCGCGAGCTCGGAAAGGGGTCCCAGCCGTTCTGGTTGCGGGGTGTGTCGTTCATCGTGTCTGCCTCGTCGCCTGCATGGGCCGTCGATTGACCGCCTCAGGGCCTTCAACTAGGGTCCGCGCCGACTTGGTCAGGGTGCGCAGCGCCCGCATTTTCCCCATTCTGCAGGAGTTCGCCGATGACCGCGCCGGATCGCGCCGCCCTCGAAACCACCATTGAACGGGCCTTCGAGGACCGGGACTCGATCTCGGCATCGACGACCGGCGAAGTCCGCGATGCCGTCGAGGCGTCGCTCGACATGCTCGACCGCGGCGAGGCGCGCGTCGCCAGCCGCGAGGCCGACGGCAGCTGGACCGTGCACCAGTGGCTGAAGAAGGCGGTGCTCCTGTCCTTCCGCCTCAACGACATGACCGTCATCGAAGGCGGCCCGGGCGGTGCGACCTGGTGGGACAAGGTCCCGTCGAAGTTCGAGGGCTGGAACGCCGACCGCTTCCGCGAGATGGGCTTTCGCGCCGTCCCGAACGCGGTGGTGCGCCGCTCGGCCCATATCGGCAAGGGCGTCGTCCTGATGCCGTCTTTCGTCAATCTCGGTGCCTTCGTCGACGAGGGCACGATGGTCGACACCTGGGCGACGGTCGGCTCCTGCGCACAGATCGGCAAGAACGTGCATCTGTCAGGCGGCGTCGGCATCGGCGGCGTGCTGGAGCCGATGCAGGCCGGCCCGACGATCATCGAGGATGGCTGCTTCATCGGCGCCCGTTCCGAGGTCGTCGAGGGCTGCATCGTGCGCGAAGGCTCGGTGCTCGGCATGGGCGTCTTCCTCGGCCAGTCGACCAAGATCGTCGACCGCACCACCGGCACGATCTCCTATGGCGAAGTGCCGCCCTATTCGGTGGTCGTCGCAGGCTCGATGCCGGGCAAGCCGATGGGCAATGGCGAGCCGGGGCCGAGCCTCTATTGCGCCGTCATCGTCAAGCGCGTCGACGAGCGCACCCGCTCCAAGACCTCGATCAACGAGCTCCTGCGCAACTGAGCCGGCGTCGCGGCCCCAAGCCGCGACCCTTGCCCCAAGGCCGATCCGCGATGGCGCGACTGCGAACCTTCTGGCCTCTCTCGCTGATCGCGGCGAGCGGCCTGTTCGGCTGGCTGCAGGGCGTGCCGTCGCTGCCGGCCGGCCATGACGGCCTCTGCCGCAGCGAAATCGCGGCGGGGGTGGAGTATCTGGTCTGCGACGTGTCGCTGGATCGCACCGATCTGGCGCTGCGCGCCGTCGACGCGAGCAACGCGCCCTACCGGACCTTCGAGCGCGCCGCGGCGAGCGTCGATGGCCGCGTCCGCTTGATCATGAATGCCGGCATGTATCACGAGGACCGCCGTCCGGTCGGCCTTGCGGTGCAGGACGGCGTCGAGGTCAGCCCGCTGGTGCGCGGCACCGGCAGCGGCAATTACTCGATGCAGCCCAACGGCGTGTTCTTCGTCGAGAATGGCCGCGCCGCGGTTCTGACCACCGATGCCTATCTCGCCGCGCCCCGCCGGCCGACGCTCGCGACCCAGTCGGGGCCGATGCTGCTGATCGACGGCAAGCTGCATCCGCGCTTCATCGACGGGTCCGACAGCCGGCATGTGCGCAACGGCGTCTGCGCCAGCGCGGATGGGCGGACGGTGCGTCTCGTCCTGTCGCGCAGCCCGGTCAATTTCTGGGATTTCGCCGTCTTCTTCCGCGACCGGCTCGACTGCCGCGACGCGCTGTTCTTCGACGGCAAGGTGTCGAGCCTGGCCTATCCGGACGGCGGGATCGCCTATCGCCGCGACCGGCTGGGGCCGATGCTGGTGGTCTCCGACAAGCCGGACTAGCAGCCGGCCGACCGGCTCTAGGCGAAGCGGACGCTCAGTCCGCTGCGCTGCCGCGCAGTTCCGTCGACGGATCGTCCGTGCCGGCCATGCGGGCGGCGAGGGAATCGGGCTCGGCCGGTGCGCTGGCCGGGCGCGAGGCGAGGCGATCGGCCTTGCCGTTTTCAGGGGCCGGTGCCGCCGCAGGCTGGGGCGCTGACGCTGCTGTCGGGGTCTCGCCTGCTTCGGTGCGGGCAACGGGCCGCGGGATCGCTGCAGGCTTCGGTGCCGCGACATAGGCGGCTGCGACCACGGGGGTGTCGCCGCGTTGCGCTGCGGCCGGTTCACTGGCCGGCGCAGCGGTCGCGACCTCGGTGGCCTTTGTCGGCGCGGCTGCGGCAGGCCGTGCGGCCTTGGCCGGCGTCGCGGCGGGCTTTTCGGGGGCAGGCGTCACGGCGGCGACGAGCGTGCCCATCAGGCCCGGTTCGGATTCGGACTCGGCGACCGTTCCGGGTGTCCGGCGGCGCTTCGACACTTCGGCCATATGCGCCTTGACGGCGGAGCAATAGCGCTGGGCCGAGGCGCTCATGCGGGTGGCGCGGTGACCGCCCTTGTACTTCATCGAGGCCTGGCAGACGTCGTGGCCGCCCTTTTCCCAGGCGCCCTTCAGATATTTCATGCCGTAGGTGAGGTTGGTGTCGGCATCGAAGAGAGCGCTGGTCGGGCCGGAAAAGCCCAGCGACCGGGCCGTGGCCGGCTTGATCTGGCTGAGACCGTAGACTCCGTTGCCGCGCGCCTTGGGATTGTAGCGGCTTTCCACCCGCACCACGGCATAGGCGAGGGGGGCGGGAACGCCGGCCTCGGCGGCATGGCGTTCGATCAGCCTGTCGAGCGAGGCGCTGCCGGAGATGGTGCCGGTCTCGGCGGCTGCCTTCGCCTCCCTGGCGGCGACGGCGACATCGGCTTCGGCCGGCGCGTCGGCATCGTCGGCCGCATCCGCCGTTTCCTTGCCGGCGACGGCGATCCCCATGGGCGATCCGCCCGGGCCGTCGGCGATGCAGCCGGCAAGGGCCGCCAGCGACGCGATCATGCCGAACAACGCGGCCCGTGTGACGCACGCAGAGCCGGCAATGGCGGTCCTCGGCAGTGTCATGGAAGTTCCCTCGCGCAATGTCCCCTGTGCTGCCTGTCCGTCCCGAAGGCGGCGGAAACGTGGCACGGAGCCGGATCGGGGAAGACGGCCGCCGCTGGTGGCGTTGCGGCATCATCTGATCTATCCCGGTGGGCCATGACCGACACTGTTTCCCCGCCCGTTTCCGCCGCCCGCAACGATGATGCGACCGATCCGGTCGCGATCCTGACGCGGCTGATCCGCTGCCCCTCCGTGACGCCCGCCGAAGGCGGGGCGCTTGCCGCGCTGGAAGAGATGCTGGCGCCGCTGGGCTTTGCCATCGAGCGCCCGGTATTTTCCGACACCGACACGCCCGACGTCGAGAATCTCTTCGCCCGCGCCGGAGATTCTGGGCCGCATCTGGTCTTTGCCGGACATACGGACGTGGTGCCGCCGGGTGACGAGAGCGACTGGCGCGAGGGGCCGTTCTCGGCGGCGATCGTCGATGGCGAGCTCTATGGCCGGGGCGCCGTCGACATGAAGGGCGGCATCGCGGCCTTCGTGGCGGCCTATGCCCGCCATGTGCAGCGGTCCGGGCGCCCGGCCGGGCAGGTCTCGCTGCTGATCACCGGTGACGAGGAGGGCCCGGCGGTCAATGGCACGATGAAGCTCCTTGACTGGGCGAGCGCGCGCGGCGAACGCTTCGACGCCTGCGTCGTCGGCGAGCCGACCAATCCGGCGGCCATGGGCGACATGATCAAGATCGGCCGGCGCGGGTCGCTGTCGGCCGAAGTGCGGGTCACCGGCGTTCAGGGCCATGTTGCCTATCCGCACCTCGCCGACAATCCGCTGCGCTCCCTCACGGCCATTGCCGAGGCGCTGATGGACGAACCGCTCGACGCGGGGTCGGCGGAATTTCCGGCCTCCAATCTGGAGATCACCTCCATCGACACGGGCAACGGGTCGGTCAATGTCATTCCTGCGCGGGCCTGCCTGTTCTTCAACGTGCGGTTCAGCGACCGCTGGACGCCGGACAGCCTCAAGGACGAAGTGACCCGGCGCATCGAGGCGGCCGCCGCTTCGGGCCGGTTCCGGGAGGGCCGGGATGCCGCCAATGTCGAGATCGTCTGGCGGGCACGGCCCTCGGACTCCTTCCTGACGCGGGACGACGCGTTGACGCAGGCGCTGTCCGGCGCGGTGGAGGCGGTCACCGGCCGCCAGCCGCAATTGTCGACCTCCGGCGGCACGTCGGATGCCCGGTTCATCAAGGACTTTTGCCCGGTTGTGGAATTCGGGCTTGTCGGCAAGACCATGCACATGTCCAATGAACGGGTGCCCGTCGAAGATCTCGAGACGCTGACGAGGATCTATGAAACCTTCATCGCCCGCTGGTTTGCCACCCACGCCTGATCTGGTGCCGAGTCTCGACCACGTGCTGAACTTCTTTTCCGGTGTCGCCCTTCTGATGGCCGGGCGCGCCGAAGGTCTGAAACGCCTCGACCTGTCGGCGGACGGCTTCTGGCAGTCGTTTTCGGCCATGCTCGTGGCGCTGCCGCCCGTGGCCCTGTCATGGATCGAGTTCGAGACGTCGGCGCCGCGCACCGGCACGGCGGCGGGCTATGGCGCGGTGCCGGTCTATGGCGCCCATGCGCTGGCGGACTTCCTCGCCTGGACACTGCCGATCCTCATCCTGATGCTGGTCGCCAAGCGCGTCGGCTATTCGCGCAAGATCGTGCCGCTGGTGGTGGCGACGAACTGGGGCGGGGCGCTGCTTGCCTGGGTGTTCGCGCCCTACTGGCTGCTGATGCTCGCCTTCGGGCCCAGCAATGGCCTCTCGGCGCTGGGCCTCCTGGTGACCATCGCCTCCATCGCGCTGACCGTGCGGCTGATCTACATGGCCACCGGCAAGGACATGGCCGGGGCGGCGATCATCACCATCGGCATGATCGTCATCTCGCTGATCAGCTATGGCGCGGTGATGGATTTGACCGGCATCCGGCTGATCTGACGCGCGTTCAGCCCGGATAGGGCGGCAGGGTGCGCTTGGGCGCGGTGCCGTATTCCACCCGGGTCAGATACAGCCCGTCCGGCGGGGCCACCGGGCCGCAGCGCTTGCGGTTGCGGGCTTCCAGCGCGGCGACGAGGTCCGCCTCGCTCCAGCGGCCTTCGCCGACCAGCTTCAGCGATCCGGCGAAGGAGCGGATCTGGTTGTGCAGGAAGGACTGCGCCATGGCGTGGATGTGGATTTCCTCGCCCGGGCCGCGGACGACATCCAGCTGCTCCAGCGTGCGGATCGGGTTCTTCGCCTGGCAATGGGCGGAGCGGAACGTATCGAAATCGTGGGTGCCGACGAGGCGCTGGGCCGCCGCGTGCATGGCATCGACATCGAGCGGCTTCGACACCCACCAGACCCGGCCGATCAGCAGCGCGGTCGGCGCCCGGCGGTTGAAGATGCGGTAGAGATAGAAGCGCTTGCGGGCCGAGAAGCGGGCGTCGAAATCGTCGGCCACCCGCTCGGCCGACAGGATCGCGATGGGCGCGTCACGCAGATGCGCGTTGAGCGCGTCGCGCACCGTGTCCGGCTCCCAGTCGCGCTGCAGATCGACATGGGCGACCTGGCCGCTCGCATGGACGCCGGCATCGGTGCGGCCGGCGGCGAAGAGGGTCGCCGCTTCGCCGGTGAAGCCTGCCACCGCCGTCTCGATCACTTCCTGCGCCGACAAGTCGGTCTTCTGACGCTGCCAGCCGCAATAGGGCGTGCCATCATATTCGATGGTCAGCTTGAAACGGGGCATCAGGCCGCGCCGGCGCGGCCGCCCGCCGGAACCGGCGTTCCCTTGAGAAGCTCTTCGGCGCTCATGCGGCGTCCGCCGGCGCGCTGCAGTTCGAGTATGCGGATCGCGCCTTCCCCGCAGGCGATCAGCAGCCGGTCGTCGAGAAGCGTGCCGGGCGCGCCGTCGCCGGGCTCGGCCGCCGCGCGCAGGAACTTGACCCGTTCGGGCGCGCCGCCGAAGCTCATCATCGTCCAGGCGCCGGGGAAGGGCGAAAAGGCGTTGATCCTGCGGGCAATGCCGGACGCGTCACCGGTGAAGTCGAGCGCCGCCTCGGCCTTGTCGATCTTGGCGGCATAGACCGGTGCGCGGCCGGTGCGGGCGGCGATCGAATCCTGGTCCTCGAAGGCCAGCGTGCCCGCTTCGAGCTTGTCCAGCGCCTCGACCATCAGCGTCGCGCAGATCTCCGCCAGCCTGTCGTGCAGTTCGGCGGTCGTGTCGGTCGCGGCGATCGGGGTTTCGGCGGTCAGCGCAACCGGGCCGGTGTCGAGGCCGGCTTCCATCCGCATGACCATCATGCCGGTTTCGGCATCGCCCGCCTCAATGGCGCGCTGGATCGGCGCGGCACCGCGCCAGCGCGGCAGCAGCGAGCCGTGGCCGTTGAGACAGCCCTGGCGGGGCATGTCGAGGACCGCCTGGGGGAGCAGCAGCCCGTAGGCGACCACCACGGCGACGTCGCAGTCGAGGGCGGCGAAGGCCTCGCGGTCGGCCGGGTCCTTGAAGTTCAGCGGCGCGCGCACCGGCAGGCCGAGCCGTTCGGCCTCGCGCTGAACCGGCGACGGCGTCAGCGTCAGGCCGCGGCGGCCGGCCTTGCGCGGCGGTTGGGTGTAGACGGCGGCGATGTCGTGACCGGCCGCCGCCAGGGCGGCGAGCGTCGGCACCGAGAAGGCCGGCGTTCCCATGAAGACGACGCGCAGCGCCATGGTCCCCTCCGCGTCGCTCAGGCGGTCCTGCGGGCGGCCTTGGTGAACTTCTTCACCACCATGTCGCGCTTCAGCTTGGAGATGTGGTCGATGAACAGGACGCCGTTCAGATGGTCCAGCTCGTGCTGCACGCAGGTCGCCAGGATGCCGTCGGCGGTTTCCTCGTGCATCTTCCCGTCGAGGCCGAGATAGCGCACCGTGACCTCGGCCGGCCGTTCGACCTCGGCGTAATAGTCCGGGATCGACAGGCAGCCTTCCTCGTAGACGCTGACCGCATCGGAGGTCGTCAGGATCTCCGGATTGAGGAAGATGCGCGGCGCGTTCTCCTCCTCTTCCTTGGAGACGTCGATCACCATCATGCGCAGCGGCTCGCCGATCTGGATCGCGGCAAGGCCGATGCCGGGGGCATCGTACATCGTCTCCAGCATGTCGTCGGCGAGGCGACGCACCTGGTCGTCAACCGTTTCGACAGGCTTGGAGGTCTGGCGCAGAACCGGGTCTGGCAGGATGATGAGGGGCTTGATCGTCATGGCGTTCAGGTAATGGCTGGCACGAAGCCGGTCAATCTCGGATGAAGGCCGAGGCCGGCTTTCCGCAGGCCCGGATGATGGCCCCGCCGTCGTCAGGCGTGGCCGGATGGTCTATGTTCGCGTTTTGGTCCCGATTCGTTAAGGGTCGCCCGCTAGAGTTCGGTCATGGACAGCGCCGCCTTCGCCGCAGCCTTCTCGGCTCCCGTCATCTTTCTCGGCGATCATCCGCTGACGCTGGCCGAAGCGTTGCTGGCAGGGCTTGCGGCCCTGTTCTTCGTCCTGTGGCGGCGGGCGAGCCGTGCCGCGCGGGAGGCGGGCGATCAGGCCGACCGCAGCGACAGCGAGGCGTCGGAGCGGCTCGACGCTGTGCTGCGCTCCCAGGCCGAGATCACCGGCCGCATGCAGACCATGGCCGAGATCATCGGCTCGCGGCAGGCGGACCTGACCCGCACGCTCGCCGAACGGCTCGACGGGCTGTCCACCCGCGTCGGCCAGTCGATCCGCGAGACCGGCACGGCCACCAGCGCCTCGCTTACCGCCCTGACCGAACGGCTGGCGGTGATCGACCGGGCGCAGGGCGAGATCCGCGGGCTTGCCGGCGAGGTCGTGCGGCTGCAGGACATCCTGTCCAACAAGCAGAGCCGTGGCGCCTTCGGCGAGGGGCGGATGCAGGCGATCGTTGCCGACGCGCTGCCGTCGGCCGCCTATTCCTTCCAGGCGACCCTTTCGAACGGCAAGCGGCCGGACTGCCTGATCCGCATGCCGAACGGCGCGCCGTCGCTGGCGATCGACGCCAAGTTTCCGCTGGAGGCCTTCACGGCCCTGCGCGAGGCCGAGAGCGACGAGGCGCGGACCTTCGCCGCCAGCCGGATGCGCCGCGACATGGACGTGCATGTGCGCGCCATCGCCGACAAATACCTGATCCCCGGCGAGACCCAGGACACGGCCTTCCTGTTCGTGCCGTCCGAAGCGGTCTTCGCCGAACTGCACGAGCGTTTCGAGGACATCGTCCAGAAGGCCTACCGGGCGCGGGTGGTGATCGTCTCGCCATCGCTGCTGCTCCTGTCGATCCAGGTGGTGCAGGCGATCCTCAAGGATGCCCGGATGCGGGCCGAGGCGGGGCGCATCCAGAAGGAGGTCCGGCTTCTGGGCGAGGATCTCGTCCGGCTCGACGCGCGGGTGTCGGCGCTGCGCACGCATTTCGGACAGGCGGGACGCGACATCGACCAGATTCTGGTGTCGACCGACAAGCTGATGCGGCGCGGCGAGCGGATCGAGGCGGCCGAGCTCGACGATGACGGAACGGCCGCCGGGCCGGTGACACGCGCGGCACCGGGCGCCGTCTGACTGCTATCAGACGCGGACAGCAACAGGCCGGATGTCTACTGGCGGAACTTTCGTCAGTGGCAGGAAGAATTGCATTCGCAACCATATTAAGAAAAAGTAAAGGACTCGTGGATCGATTTCGCGCATCCTACGTTGCTTGTCTGTCACCGGTTGATGATGGGGGATGACATGCGGCGCTCGGCCCGGGTTTTGATGACGGTACTGGCTCTGGGCGCAATGCCCATGGCGACGCCGTCTTTCGGCGCGCAGGGCTCGCAACTCGCCGTCGCCTACAACGACCAGACCGATCTCGATTTCCGCAAGGGCCTGCAGATCCGCCTGTCCTGGACCGGCGACTACGCTGGTGCCTTCGACGGCCACATCGCGGCATCCTCGCTGCGCGCCATTCGCGATTTTCAGGCCCGGCACGGCATGGTCGCGGACGGCGTCATCGACGAGGCGATGCTGCGTCTCCTGATCCAGAAGTCCGATGGTGCCGAAGCGGCGACCGGCATGGCGCTGATCGACGATGCGGTGACCGGCCAGCGCGTGCCGTTGCCGATGCGTCTCGTCGAGGACCTGGGGCCGACGGATGTCGGCCACCTGTGGCGCGCCGCCGACAAGACAGTCGAGATCGAGACCGTCCGCATCGCCGGCACCGGCCAGACCCTGCGCGGCCTGTTCGACGTTCTCAGCACGCCGACCCCCGACCGCAGCGTCGCCAATGCCGAGTTCGGTGGCGAGTGGTTCACCCTCGACGGCAATGCCGGCGACCATCACTATGTCATGCGCTTCTCCGCAAAGGGCGGCGATCTGCGCGGGTTCTCGGTGTCCTACGCCAAGGACCGGGCGAAGGTGATGCGGCCCTATGTGGCCGTGGCCGGCAATCTGTTCGAGCCCTTCGCCGGCGAGCCGCAGGCGCCGCTGGTCGCTTCGCGCGAGCCGAACGCCTTCTCGGCGCTGCTGGCCCGCAGCCACACCAACGGTGCCTTCGAATCCCGCTATGCGATGGCCTCGGTCGATCCGAAGCAGCCGAACCTCTTCGAGATGCCGTCGCCGGCACCCGCCAAGACCGCGCCGGCCCCGGTTTCCCAGAAGCCGGAATTCGACATGGCCGGCAGCGGCTTCGTCGTCTCGGAGGATGGCTGGCTCCTGACCAACGCCCATGTGGTGCGGGCCTGCACCAGCGTGCTCGTCGGCGAACAGCAGGTCGCCACGAAGACGATCCTCGATACCGACAACGATCTGGCGCTGGTCAAGGTCGATGGTGTGGTCGGCGAGCCGCTGGCAATGTCCGTGACGAAGCCACGTCTGGGCGAGGACGTCCTGGCGCTCGGCTATCCGCTGCGTTCGATCCTGGCCGATTCCCTCAACGTGACCCGCGGCAACGTCTCGTCGCTTCTGGGGCTGGCCAATGACGAGCGCTATCTGCAGATCTCGGCGCCGGTGCAGCCGGGCAATTCCGGCGGTCCCCTCGTCGATCTGGCGGGACGTGTCGTCGGCGTGGTCACCGCCAAGCTGAATGCGGTGGCGGTCGCCGATGCGACGGGCGACATCCCGCAGTCGATCAATTTCGCCGTCCGCCCCGATGCGGCCGTGGCATTCCTCGACCGCAACGCCGTCGCCTACGAGACCGCCGACGCCTCGCTGCCGCTGGAAAGCGTCCCCGACGCCACCGCGGCGGTCAAGGATTCGGTCCTGCCGATCATCTGCGTCGGTCGCTGAATTCGCGGCCTTTCCCGGGCAATCCATGAAGAATGCCGTCGCCGGTTCTCTGCCGTCGGCGGCATTTTGCGTTGGTGCGTGCTGACCGGCCGTTCCGGAACCCGCGTCCTCGACGCGGCGTTGCTTCAGCAAGATCACCGGCGCGTTGCGCCGTGACCCGGGACAGGAGATTGCAATGACGAAGACCGACACGGACTCTCAGATGATGCGCGACCAGCAGGATCGCGACACGCCGCAGCACATGGCCAAGGACGGCGAGAAGCACCCGGCGGAGCGCAGCGATCTCGATGCGCAGAGCAAGGCCGAGCGCGAGCAGGCGAAGGGCGGCACGGCGCCCAACGGCACCGAGCAGATGGAAGCGATCTTCGAGGCCAACCAGAAGGGCCCCAAGAGCGGGAAAGCCGAATCCGACCTCATGGCGGATGCGGCGACCGACGGGCAGGCCGGGCTGGCGCGCCCGAACCGGTCGCTTCTCGGCGACTGACACCCGTCACACGTGACGAGCAGGCAGGGCGATCGGATTTCATCCGGTCGCCCTTTTGCATCGCACCTAGCGGATGGAGCGCAGGAAGGTCGTCAGGTCGTCGGTGACGAAGTCGATATGCTCGCCGTCGCGGCCTTCGTGTTCCCAGACATCGCCGAAGCTCTCTTCCAGATTGCGCGGCACGATCAGCACCGTGCGCATGCCCAGCGCCTTGGGCACTTCCAGATTGCGCGCCAGGTCCTCGAACATCACGGCGCGCTCCGCATCGACCCGGTGCAGGCCGAGGAACTTGTCGTAGGTCTGCGAGGCCGGCTTGGGCACCAGCCCGGCCGCGACGAGATCGAAGATGTCCTCGAAATGGTCGAGAATGCCGAGCTGACGTGCAGCGCGTTCGGCATGGCCGCGATCGCCATTGGTGAAGATGAACTTGCGACCCGGCAATGCGCGGATCTCATCGCCCAGCGCGATGTCGGGGGCGAGCCAGGAATAGTCGATGTCGTGGACATATTGCAGGAAGGCGTCGGGATCGACGTCATGCTCCTGCATCAGGCCGCGCAGGGTCGTGCCGTAGCGCCGGTAGAAATCCTTCTGCACCACCCGCGCCTCGTCCTTCGGCAGCGTCAGGAAATCCGAGACGAAGGCCGTCATCCGCTGGTCGATCTGCGAGAACAGGTTCGTGTGGCGCGGATACAGGGTGTTGTCGAGATCGAAGACCCACTCCGTCACATGGGCGAAATCCTGCGGGCGGGCATCGGCGGTCTGGCGGATCGGCGAGTGAGCGGTCATGGGGTCCGGAAGGTTCGAGCGTCGGGCGCCTTGCCAAGCGTCGCCGAATAGGGGAGCGAGGGCGGTAAGACAAACTGACGGATCGCCCGTGCCGCTCTGGATTCCGATTACCATCACCGCCGCCTTCCTGCAAAACCTCCGCTCGTCGCTGCAGCGACAGCTGAAGGGCCGGATGGGCTCGACCGGCGCGACCTTTGCGCGCTTCGGCTTCGGCTTTCCCTTTGCCGTGCTCTACATCGTGGCGCTCGACCTCGTCGGAGGCGCCACCCTGCCGGGGGTGAACGCGACCTTTCTCGTCGCCGTGGCGGCGGGCGGCATCGCCCAGATCCTCGCGACCTTCCTGCTGGTCTATCTGTTCGGCTTCCGCAATTTCATGGTCGGCACGGCCTATTCCAAGACCGAGCCGGTGCAGGCGGCGATCTTCGGCCTGATCATCCTCGGCGAGACGATCTCCTGGCTCGCCTTCGGCGCGATCCTGGCGGGCGCCTTCGGCGTCGGGCTGATCTCGATCGCCGGGCGCAAGGGCGGCACCAGCCTGCGCCGGGCGCTCTTGTCGCGCGAGGCGGGGATCGGCATCGCCTCGGGCGCCTTCTTCGGCATCTCGGCCGTCTGCTTCCGCGGCGCGTCGCTGTCGCTGGAGGAGGGCGGCGTACTGGCCCGGGCGGCGACGACGCTCGTCTGGGCGACCGGCATCCAGACCGCCGTGATGCTCGTCTGGATGGCGCTGAAGGACCGGGCCGAACTCGTCGCCGTCGCCAGGGCCTGGCGGCCGGCGCTGCTGGTCGGGCTCGTGGGCGTCTCGGCCTCGGCCTGCTGGTTCACCGCCATGACGCTGGAAAAGGTCGCCTATGTCCGCGCGCTCGGCCAGATCGAACTGATCTTCACCTTCGCCTCGTCGGTGTTCTGGTTCCGCGAGAAGATCGCCCGGCTGGAGCTGGCGGGTTGCCTGCTGATCGTCGCCGGCATCCTGACATTGCTGGGCACGACCACCTGACAGCGCGTTCGCGCCGGGCCAGCGCCGCGGCAGTTCAAGTCGCAGCGAAGCAAACCGAAGCGGCCGCAAGGGAACCGTGACGGGGCCACGATCTTTTCCTCGCCGGATCGGAGCGAGGTCATGACGCCATTCATCAAGCTTTCCGCGGCAGGCTTCGCGGCGACCGCCATCACCTTCGGGCCTGCCCGCATGGGGTTCGGCCTGTTCCTGGCGGAGTTCAAGTCGACCTTCTCCCTGTCGACCGGCATGGCCGGCGTGATCTCGGGGATCGGCTTCTTCGGCTTCTTCCTGGGGCTGCTGATCAGCTACGCGATGACCGCGCGATCCGGTCCGCGCATGCCGGTGGTGTCCGGCTTGTTCGCGGCATTGGTCGGCATGGGGATCGTGGCGGCGGCGCCGAATGCCTGGGTGCTGGCCGTTGGCGTGTTCCTTGCTACCTCCAGCGCCGGCTTCTCCTGGGCGCCGTTCAACAACGCCGTCCATCGGCTGGTCGACGAGGCCCGGCGCCCGGCGACGCTCTCCATGGTCAGCACCGGAACCAGCCTCGGCGTTGCGGCTGCCGGCGCGACGGCCCTGATGGTCAGCTATGGCGAATTGTCGTGGCGCTACGGCTGGGCCGGTTTCGCGGTGGTCGCCGCCATGGCGCTGGCCGGCAATATCGGGGCGCTGCGCGAGCTGGCCGGCGATCCCGGCCCTCCTGGGAAAGGAAGCTGGAAATCGCTGATCGCCGAGCCGGCGCGGCCGCTCCTGTGGATCGCCCTGTCCTTCGGCATCACCACGACGATCTACATCTCCTTCGCCGCCGACCGGATCCAGCAGGCCGGCGGACTGCCCGGCATTCCGGAAGGCGCCGCCCCGGCCATCGTCTTCCTGTCCTATGGCATCTTCGGGCTCGTCGGCCTGACGACGGGGCGGCTCAAGACGCTGATCGGGCTGCCCTGGCTCCTGCGGCTTCTGCATGTCGCCGCGGCCGCCGCGCTGGCATTGATCGCGCTGGCTCCGAATTCCTGGACCGGCGTCGTTGTCTCGGCCGGGCTGCAGGGCGCCTATGTGATGATGATGAGCGCGGTGATGGCGTTCTGGTCGGAGGAACTGTTTCCCTCCATGCCGTCGCTGAGCTTCACGGAAGCCCTGCTGGCGGTCGCCGTCGGCAGCGTCGTCGGTCCGCTCGTCGCCGGTTTCGCCTCGAGCGCCTTCGGGCCGGAAGCGATGTTCCTCGGGGCTGCCGGCATCGCCGCGGTCACGGCGGCGAGCATCCTGCCGCGGATGATCCGCGAACGCTGGCCGCGCGAGGCGGGCGCTGGCGGCGGGGCCATGCGCCGCCGCAGCGCCTAGGGGACGATCAGCGTGCCGGCGCCGTGCTCGGTCAGGAGTTCCAGAAGCACCGCGTGACGCTTCTTGCCGTTCAGGATGACGACGCCTTCGACACCGCTCTCGATCGCCTCGATGCAGGTCTCGACCTTGGGGATCATGCCGCCTGAGATCGTGCCGTCGCGGATCAGGGTGCGGGCCTCGGCGACCGAAAGCTCCTTGATCAGCTCGCCGGACTTGTCGAGAACGCCGGGCACGTCGGTCAGGAACAGGAGGCGCGAGGCTTCCAGCGCGCCGGCAATGGCCCCGGCGAAGGTATCGGCATTGATGTTGTAGGTGGCGCCGTCGCGGCCAGGCGCGACCGGGGCGATCACCGGGATCATCTCGGAGCGGGCGAGAAGGTCGAGGAGGGTGCGGTCCACCTCGACCGGTTCGCCGACAAATCCGAGATCGAGCACCCGCTCGATGTTGGAATCAGGATCGACGACCGTCTTGCGGGCCTTTTCGGCGAAGACCATGTTGCCGTCCTTGCCGCACAGGCCGATGGCCCATTCGCCCTCGGCATTGATCAGCGCGACGATTTCCTTGTTGATCGAACCGGCGAGGACCATCTCGACGATCTTCACCGTCTCCTCGTCGGTGACCCGGAGCCCGCCCTCGAAGCGCGATTCGATGCCCATCTGGGAGAGCATGCGGCCGATCTGCGGGCCGCCGCCATGCACGACGATCGGATTGACGCCGGACTGCTTGAGCAGGGCTATGTCGCGGGCGAAGGCCTGGCCGAGGTCGGCATTGCCCATGGCGTGGCCACCATATTTCACCACGACGGTCTTGTTCTCGTAGGCCTGCATGAACGGCAGCGCCTCGGCGAGGAGGCGGGCCTGGGTCTCGCCGGTGTCCGGCTGCGGATCGGAATGGTTCATGGGCGGTCTCCGGACCCCGTGCTGATGCGTCGCGGGCGGCTTCTAGCCGGAATTGGCGACAAGAGAAACTGCCGGGCGCCACAGAAATGGCGGCCGGTCGTCCATGTCGGGCGCTGCGGCATGTCGTCCGCCTCACGCGATCGTGGGGCGCTGCGCCCTTTCGGATTAGGCCCGATGCCCGAAATTCCGAGCGTCCCCCAACCGACTGGAGTGCCGCCCGCCATGCGAAATGCCGTGACCGCCTGCCTTGTCTCCCTGCCGGTGCTCCTCGGCGCTGCGGGGAGTGCGTCGGCACAGGAGGGCTTCGATGCGGCGCGGGTCGCGGACACCCACATCCTCATGCGCCATGCCATCGCGCCGGGCACGGGCGATCCGGCCGCCTTCACGCTCGGCGACTGTTCGACCCAGCGCAATCTGTCCGACGAGGGGCGGGCGCAGGCACGGCGCATCGGCGACCGGCTGCGCCAGGCCGGCGTCGCGATCGACGTGGTTCTGGCGAGCCAATGGTGCCGGTCCACCGAGACCGCCGAGCTCCTGGGTTTCGGTCCGGTGATGGCCGCGCCGGAGCTCAATTCCTTCTTCGCCGACCGAAGCAATGGCGCGGCGCAGACCGATGCCTTGAAAGCGCGGCTCGCGGAGCTCGACGCCGCCGGCCGGAAGGCGGCGCTGGTCAGCCATCAGGTCAACATCACTGCGCTGACCGGAATCTATCCGGCCTCCGGGGAGATCGTGGTGATCGCCCTTGACGAAGACGGCAACGTCACCGTCGAGGGGCGCATCCGCACCGACTGACCGGCGGCTCAGTCGCCCGAGACGGCGCGGCGGATGTCGTCGAGGGCGGTCGCGTCCTCGATGGTCGCGGGGGTCTCGTAATCGTCCCGGTCGACGATGGCCTTCATGGTGCGCCGCAGCACCTTGCCGGAGCGGGTCTTGGGCAGCTTGTCGACGACGAGCACGCGCTTGAAGGCGGCGACCGGCCCGATGCGTTCGCGCACCAGCGTGATCAGCTCCGCTTCGATCTGCCCGCGATCCAGCTGGCTGGTGTTCTTCAGGACGACGAAGCCGCAGGGCAACTCGCCCTTCAGCGCGTCGCGCATGCCGATGACGGCGCATTCGGCGACCGCTGGATGACCGGCCACGGCCTCCTCCATCTCGCCCGTCGACAGGCGGTGCCCGGCGACGTTGATGACGTCGTCGGTGCGGCCCATGACGTAGACATAGCCCTCCTCGTCGATGAAGCCGGCGTCGGAGGTGGAATAGTAGCCGGGGAAGGCCGTCAGATAGGCGTCCCGGAAACGGTCGTCGGCGTTCCAGAGGGTCGGCAGGGCGCCCGGCGGCAGCGGCAGCTTGATGGCGATGGCGCCCATCTCGTTGGGCGGCGCCTGTTCGCCCATGGCATTCAGCACCTGCACGTCGAAGCCGGGCATGGCGACGCCGGGGCTGCCGCGCTTGATCGGCAGGAGGCCGAGCCCGAGGGGATTGGCGGCGATCGGCCAGCCGGATTCGGTCTGCCACCAATGGTCGATGACGGGCCGCTGCAGGGCCTTTTCCGCCCAGATCAGGGTTTCCGGATCGGCGCGCTCGCCGGCCAGAAACAGTGCCTCGAATTGCGACAGATCGTAATTGCCCGGCAGCTTGCCGTCGGGGTCCTCCTTGCGGATGCCGCGGATCGCCGTCGGGGCGGTGAACAGCACCTTGACCCCGTGTTCGGCGGCCACGCGCCAGAAGGTGCCGGCGTCGGGCGTGCCGATGGGCTTGCCCTCGAACAGGACGGTGGTGCAGCCGCGCAGGAGCGGCGCGTAGACGATGTAGGAATGGCCGACGACCCAGCCGACGTCGGAGGCGCAGAAGAACACCTCGCCCTGGTCGGTGCCGAAGATCGCCTGCATCGACCAGTGCAGCACCACCATGTGGCCGCCGGTGTCGCGCACGACGCCCTTCGGCTTGCCGGTCGTGCCGGAGGTGTAGAGGATGTAGAGCGGGTCGGTGGCCTTCATGGACGCGCAGGGCACCTCGCGCCCGGCGGCGATGGCGGCCATCGCATGGTGGCGCAGTTCGTCCCAGTCGTGGTCGCGGCCCTCGATCAGGTCGCAGTCGAGTTCGGGACGGCGCAGCACGATGGTGGCGGCCGGCTTGTGGGTGGCCAGTTCGATCGCCTTGTCGAGCAGCGGCTTGTATTCGACCTTGCGGGTCGGCTCGATGCCGCAGGAGGCCGACAGGATCAGGGTCGGCGCCGCGTCGTCGATGCGCGCGGCCAGCTCACGCGCGGCAAAGCCCCCGAACACCACCGAATGGATCGCGCCGATGCGGGCGCAGGCCAGCATGCCGATCATGGTTTCCGGCACCATCGGCATGTAGATGATGACCCGGTCGCCTCGGCCGACGCCGAGATCGGTGAGATTGGCGGCCAGCGCCTTCACCTCGACCAGTAATTCGCCGTAGGTCAGCTTGCGCTTGCCGCCGGTGACGGGGGAATCGTGAATGATCGCGACCTGGTCGCCGCGCCCGGCCTCGACATGGCGGTCGATGGCGTTGAAGCAGGTGTTGCATTCGCCGTCGGGAAACCAGCGGCCATAGACGCCGGCATCGGGGTCGAGGGCGCGGGTCGGCTTCTTCGTCCAGACCAGCTTGCCGGCCGCGTCGAGCCAGAATTTCTCCGGGTCGCTTCGGCTGGCGTCGTAGACCTCGTGATAGCGGCTGGCCATGGTCGTTCCTCCCCGTTGCGCCTCGTGCCGATCCGGTGCGCTGCCGCCGCGCCGGATTCCGCGATCTCCCCGCCGCGCCTGACGACAGGCTCGGCATTCCAGGAGGGTAACCTAACGACCGGTGAGGGGAAGGGACATTCGCCTTTCGGCGCGGACGCCAGCGGCCATGGGGCCTGGCGCAGGGCCCGCCGTTCAGGCTCGTTCAGGCTCGTTCGGTGCGGGTGCTGCGCGGGCTGGTGGGCAGGAAGGTCGCCGCAAGGCCACGCGGGACGGCTGCGGTCTTGGCAGGCTTGATCGCCGGCAGGGGATCGGTGACGGCGTTTTCGCGCAGACGGCGCGCCGGCAGCAGCAGGACGACCAGTCCGACGATCGGCGCAGCGGCCAAGAGCAGCGCCTCGCCCGGCGTTTCGAGGAGCCACAGCGTCATGGCGCTTGCCGCCAGCCATAGCAGCGGCAGCGCGGCCAGCGACAGGGCCAGCCGCCGTTGCGGGACGGTGACGGCGAGAAGGCCGATGGCGACGAGGGCGGTGGGGTCCGGAGCCAGGGCGAACCATTCGAGGCCGTCTGCTGCACGGCCGAACAGCCAGCCGGCCAGCGGATGGACGATGAGGCCGTAGAGGACAAAGGCCGCTCCCGCCAGGAGACGGAGCGCCGAAAGGGAGATGCGCGGCTGCGCTGACCGGCCGAAGACGACGGAGGCCACGAGAAGCAGGCCGGCCTCGGCGGCGAAGGCCCAGCCCGGATAGATCGCCGCCCAGTTGATCGTCGCATAGACGCCGAGGAAGAACAGCCAGGCGGACGTCGCAAAGGCCGCCGCCAGCAGGGCCGCGCTGGCCGGTAGAGCCCGGCGATGCCGCCCTGCCGCGAGCCCGAGGCAGGCCAGCGCCACGGCGATGCCGACAACAGGAACCGGCCAGGCGCGCGCGTTGATCTGCGCGAAGAGATCCCGGTAGATCGCCGCATCGAACAACAGGAAGTCCTGTAGGCTGTAGGTGGACAGATCGGCCAGCATGGGAGCGGTCTTAGAGATTGTCGAAGGCGAACGCCATCTGCCGGCGCTGCGCGGCATCAGGCATCGGCCCCGTCGCCGCGGCCATGTTCTCGCGCAGATGGTCGACGCGACGGGTTGCCGGGATCGCGACGGTCAGCGCCGGATGCGAGACGATGTATTTCAACAGGAATTGCGGCCAGGTCTCCGCACCGATCTCGGCGGCGACAGCCGGCAGCGGCTGGTTCGCGACCGCGTCGATCAGCGCCCCGCGCCGGAACGGACGGTTGGCGATCACCGCGATGCCGCGTTCGGCGGCCAGCGGCAGCAGACGCTCTTCGGGCTCCCGGTCGGCCAGATTGTAGGTGAGCTGGACGAAGTCGATCGGCCGGCTTTCCATGATCGCCGCGACCTCCTCGTGGCGGCGGCCATGGGAGGTGGTGATGCCGATATGGCCAATGCGGCCCTCGGCCTTCATGGCGGCCAGCGTGTCGAGATGCCCCTCCCAGCCGACGAGATTGTGCACCTGCATCAGGGCGAGGCGCGGGACGCCCCACAGGCGCTCGGTCTCGGCGATCTGCGCGGGGCCGTCGGAGGGCGAACCCGTCCAGACCTTGTCGGCGGCAAACAGGGTATCGGGGATGCCAAGCTGGCTGAGACCGTGGCCGATGGTTGCCTGGGACGAGCCGTACATGGGCGAGGAATCGATCATGCCGCCGCCCGCCTCGAAGAAGGCCTGCATGACGGCCGTCCGCTCGGCCAGCGCTTCGGCATTGTCACCAACATTGAAGGTGATCCAGGTGCCGAGCCCGATGACCGGAATGGCGATGCCGCTGGACGGGACGGTCTTCGTCGTGAGCGGGCCGGACCCGGCACCTGCGGCCGGCTGCGCACCGGCGCGGGACAGACCGAGCGTCGCGGCGAGGCCCGTGGCGGCGGCGCCGGTCAGGATGGTCCGGCGGTCGAACGAGTGCGGCATGGGATCCTCCGGGCTGGGCATGTCGAGGTGCAACCCGAGGAGAGCACGGAGGTTGCGACGACGCGACCGCTTGCCGCTCACGATTGTCTCAGAGGATCGTCAACGGCCCGGTCCGACCTTCGAAAACCCGCCCGCCGCGAATTTTTGAGGTGCGTACTTCAAAACGCGGCGAGCCTGCGCGATACTGTGCGCGAAGACGCGGCGTGGGGGCTCGCTCGACTGCCCCGCGCCGATCCGGGAGGATGCCATGATGACGGGAGAAGCCGCGCGCGCGGCGCGCGATACGCTCGGCGAAAGCCGGGCGTTCGGGCGTTTGTCGCCGCGTTCTTCCGGGCCGTCGCCATCCCTTCGCACCTGACACCACCGCCATTCCCGTGGGCGCAAAGCCCGACCTTCAGGAAGCTGTTCCATGTCCAACACCTCCTTCTTCGATCTCTCGACGCCGGTCGCCTTTGCCGGCGAACAATCCACCGACCCGCTCGCCTTCCGCTTCTACGACAAGGACCGGCAGGTCATGGGCAAGCGGATGGAGGACCATCTGCGCTTTGCCGCCTGCTACTGGCATTCCTTCACCTGGCCGGGTGGCGACCCGTTCGGTGGCGAGACCTTCCTGCGGCCCTGGATGCATGGCGAGGATCCGCTGGCGCTGGCCCGCCAGAAGGCCGACGTCGCCTTCGAGATGTTCCGGCTCCTCGACGTGCCGTTCTTCACCTTCCACGACGTGGACGTGGCGCCGGAAGGCGCGTCGTTGCAGGAATCCAACGACAATCTGAAGGCGATCACCGACATCTTCGCCCAGAAGATGGAGAGCCAGAAGGTGCGGCTGCTTTGGGGCACCGCCAATCTCTTCTCCAACCGGCGCTACATGGCCGGCGCGGCGACCAATCCTGATCCGGACGTCTTTGCCTATGCGGCGGGGCAGGTGAAGGCGGCGCTCGATGCCACCCATCGCCTTGGCGGCGCGAACTATGTCTGCTGGGGTGGGCGCGAAGGCTACGAGACCCTGCTCAACACCGACATGAAGCGCGAACTCGACCAGCTCGGCCGGTTCTTCGCCATGCTCGTCGACTACAAGCACAAGATCGGTTTCGAGGGGCCGATCCTGATCGAGCCGAAGCCGAAGGAGCCGACCAAGCATCAGTATGATTTCGACGCGGCGGCGGTCTTCGCCTTCCTGCAGAAATACGATCTTCTCGGCGAGGTGAAGCTCAACATCGAGCAGAACCACGCCATCCTCGCCGGTCATTCCTTCGACCACGAGGTGCGCTACGCCTATGCCAACGATCTGTTCGGCTCCCTCGACGTCAATCGCGGCGACGATCTCCTGGGCTGGGACACCGACCAGTTCGCCATGGACGTGAAGGAACTGGCGCTGGTCTTCCACGAGATGCTGCAGCATGGTGGCTTCACCACGGGCGGGCTGAATTTCGACGCCAAGATCCGGCGCCAGTCGATCGATCCGGACGATCTGCTGATCGCCCATGTCGCGTCGATGGACGCCTGCGCTCGCGGCCTTCTGGCCGCAGAGAAGATGCTGGCCGATGGTGCGCTGACCAGGCATGTCGGCGACCGCTATGCCGGCTGGGACGGCAGCGAGGGCAAGGCGGTGCTTGCCGGCGAGCGCAGCCTGGAACAGGTCGCCGCGCGGGCGCTCGACCTCGACCCGCAGCCCCGCTCGGGCCGGCAGGAATATCTCGAGGGCGTGGTCAACCGCTACGTCTGACGGCTTGAGAAAGCCTATGCCGCGCGGCACGGTCTGACCCGGTCGGGCTTCCTCGCCGCGGCGGCCCGGCGCAAGCTCGACGAATCCGCATGAACCTGCGGCCAGTGAAGGACGTGACATGAGCAATTATCTCGGCCTCGATCTCGGCACCTCCTCGCTGAAGGCCCTGCTGATCGGCGACGACCAGCGCGTCATCGCGTCCGCTTCGGTACCGCTCAGCGTCGAGCGGCCGCAATTCGGCTGGTCGGAGCAGGCCCCCCAGAGCTGGATCGCGGCCTGCGAGACCGCGCTGGGCGAGTTGTCCGATACCCATGGCGCCGATCTCGCGGCGGTGGCCGGCATCGGCCTGTCGGGACACATGCACGGGGCGACGCTGCTGGGCGCGGACGACGCGGTCCTGCGGCCCTGCATCCTGTGGAACGACACCCGCAGCCACGAAGAGGCGGCCGAACTCGACGATGAGGAATCGCGGGCGATCACCGGCAACATCGTGTTTCCGGGCTTCACCGCGCCGAAGATCGTCTGGGTCGCGCGCAACGAGCCGGAGGTCTTCGCCCGGCTGCGCCGGGTGCTGCTGCCGAAGGACTATCTGCGGCTGTGGCTGACCGGCGAGGCGGTGTCGGAAATGTCGGATGCCGCCGGAACCGCATGGCTCGACACCGGTGCGCGCGACTGGTCGGCGCGGATGCTGGAAAAGACCGGGCTGGCGATCGACCACATGCCGCGGCTGGTGGAGGGCACCGCGGTTTCCGGCGGCCTGCGCCCCGAACTCGCCGCGCGCTTCGGCATGAAGGAGGGCACGGTGGTGGCTGGTGGCGGCGGCGACAATGCCGCCTCGGCCTGCGGCGTCGGCGTTGCCGAACCCGGCGCCGGCTTCCTGTCGCTGGGCACCTCGGGCGTGCTGTTCACCGCCTCGGCCGGCTACGAGCCCGCGCCGGAGACGGCGCTGCACACCTTCTGCCATGCCATTCCCGGCCTCTGGCACCAGATGGGCGTGACCTTGTCGGCGGCCGGTTCGGTGGAGTGGCTGTCGAAGCTCCTGAAGGAGGAGCCGGCGGCGCTGACCGGCGCCCTGGGCGAGACGGTGCAGGCCCCCGGCCGTCTGACCTTCCTGCCGTATCTGTCCGGCGAGCGCACGCCGCACAATGATTCCGAAATCCGCGGTGTCTTCGCCGGGCTGGAGGCCGATACCGGCCGCGAGGCGATGACGCGGGCCGTGCTGGAGGGTGTCGCCTTTTCCATGCGCGATTGCCTGGAGGCCGGCGGCGAAGCGGCGCGTCCGCAGCGGCTGATCGCCGTGGGCGCCGGTTCGCGCTCGGCCTACTGGCTGCAATTGATGGCGAATGTGCTGGATACGGAGATTGCATTACCCGAGGCGGGCGATTTCGGCGCCGCCTTCGGGGCAGCTCGCCTCGGCCTCTGCGCAGCGACCGGCGACGATCCGAAGGCGGTAATGACCGAGCCGCCGATCGCCCGCCGTTTCCGGCCAGACAACGCCCACGGCCGGGCCTTCGACGATGCCTATCTGTTCTATCGCAGGCTCTATCCAGCGCTGCGCGCCGCCATGGCGGACTGACCCGGAACGCATTCGGGCGCGAGAACCTCCCGCGCCCGATCAAACGATCTGCTATTCGCGCATCGCGCCCGGGCCGGGCGTTGCGCCGGGCGGGCACTTGCCGAGGATGATCATGCCGAGGACCTCGTCCTTGGTGACGTCCTCGGTCCGTGCGCCGCCGACGATCTGGCCATTCTTCATCACCACCACCCGGTCGGCGAGGTCGAAGACGTCGTGGATGTCGTGGCTGATCAGGAAGATGCCGATCCCGTCCTTCTTCAGCTCCTTGATCAGCTCGCCAACCTGCGCGGTCTCCTGCGGCCCGAGCGCCGCGGTGGGCTCGTCCATGATCAGGATCTTGGCGTTGAACAGGATCGCCCGGGCGATGGCGACGGACTGGCGCTGGCCGCCGGAGAGCGCCTTCACCGGCTCCTTGAAACGCTGGAAGTTCGGGTTCAGCCGGCCCATCACCTTGCGGGCCTCGGCCTCCATGGCGCCGTCGTCGAGCGTGCCCCAGGGGGTGAGCATCTCGCGGCCGAGGAAGAGGTTGGCGGCGGCGTCGACATTGTCGGCCAGCGCCAGCGTCTGGTAGATCGTCTCGATGCCATAGGCCTTGGCATCGCGCGGATTGGCGATCGCCGCCGGCTCGCCGCGCACATGGATCTCGCCGGAATCGCGCTTGTAGGCGCCCGACAGGATCTTGATCAGCGTCGACTTGCCGGCGCCGTTATGGCCGAGCACCGCGACCACTTCGCCGGGATAGAGATCGATGGTCGCGCCGTCGACGGCGTGGATGCCGCCGAAGGCGATCGAGATGTCACGCATGTCGACCAGCGGCGGACCGCTGCGGTCGACGGGGTCGCTGTGACCGGCGCCGTGGTCGTGGATGGACTGCTCGGTGGCGCTCATGCGGCCCTCCTGCGATAGACGGTGTCGATCCACACGGCGATGATCAGGACCACGCCGACGACGATCGACTGCAGCGGCGAATCCACGCCCAGAAGCACCATGCCCGACTGCAGCGACTGCATGACCAGCGCGCCGAGCATGGCGCCGATGATGGTGCCGGCACCGCCGGCGAGCGACGTGCCGCCGATGACCGCCGCGGCGATGACGTAGAGCTCGTCCAGCGTGCCGAGCGCGTTGGTGGCGGCGTTGAGGCGGGCGGTGGAGATCGCCGCGCCGAGGGCGGCGAGGCCGCCCATCAGCATGAACACCTTCATCACCACCCAGCGGGTGTTGATGCCGGCGAGCTCGGCGGCCTCCGGATTGCCGCCGATGGCGAAGACGTAGCGGCCGAAGCGGGTGCGCTGGGTCACGAAGGTCATGACGATGCCGACGACGATGGCGATCAGCACCGGCACGGCGACGCCGTAGCCGATATGCAGGCCGCCTTCCGGCACCTCGATGCCGGCGGCCTCGGCGTAGCGCCGGGCGATGGCGGACGGCCATTCATAGGCGTTGAGGACCAAAGCGGCGCCCAGGATGATGATGGTGGTGACGGCGGCGATGGTCACCTCCGCCCAGACCGGTCGCTGCGGGAAGCCGAAGCGCACCCGGCGCTTGCGGGCGAAGACCAGCGAGGCGACGACGGCGATACAGGCGAGGATGGCGAGGATCCACGTCCAGGTCTCGCCGAGCGAGCCGGTGGCGCCGCCCCCCATCAGCCGAAACGTATCGTCGAGCGGGGCGACGGTGCGACCCGAGGTCAGCCACCAGGCGACGCCGCGCCAGATCAGCAGGCCGCCCAGCGTGACGATGAAGGCCGGCACGCCCATGAAGGCGATGATGTAGCCCTGCAGACCGCCGATCGCGACGCCGACGAGGATGCCGGCGGCGAGGGTGAGAAGCCAGGTGAAGGGGCTGTCGAAGCCGAGCATGCCGGGCAGTATGTTGGCCTGCAGCGCGGCCATGGCCATGCCGGTGAAGCCGAGGATCGAGCCGACCGACAGGTCGATGTTGCGGGTGACGATGACCAGCACCATGCCGGTAGCCATGACCGCGATGGACGAGGTCTGGACCGTCAGGTTCCACAGATTGCGCGGGGTCAGGAAGATGCCGCCGGACAGGACGTGGAAGACCAGCCAGATCACCAGGAGCGCGCCGACCATGCCCAGCATGCGGGTGTCGACTTCGGTGGCCCGGACAAATCGGGACAGGCCGCCTCCCGTCGACGCGCGGGCGCCGACGCTGGGTTCGGATGCCGACTGGCTCATGCTCGCCTCCCTGGCGCAATCACGCTGGTGCGGTGCCGGGCGAAAGGGCCCGGGGCAAGGCGTTCAGCGCTGTCCTGTTGGAATGTTGCACCCGATCCGGCCGTGGGGGAAGCGCCGGGCCGAGGACCGGGCGTTCGAGCAGGCCGTGAGGGTGAAAGGCCGCCCCCTGTTCGGGAGCGGCCGTCGTGTCGTCTGGATTAGTCGCAGGCCGGAACCGAGCCGGCGTCGACACCCTGGCAGACCACGTCCTTCGACACCCAGCCGGCGTCGATGATGGTGTCCAGATTGTCCTTGGTGATCGCCACCGGCTTCAGGAAGATCGCCTGCATCTCGGTGCCGTTCGGGCCACCGGACCAGGATTCGACGCCCTCGACCTCGTTCATGGCCGTGCCGTCGGCGAGATCGATGGCGATCTCGGCGGCGCGCTTGCCCAGTTCGCGGGAATCCTTCCAGACCGAGACGGTCTGCGTGCCGCGGGCGATGCGGTTGAGCGCCGCGAAGTCTGCATCCTGGCCGGAGACCGGCACGGAGCCGGCCAGACCCTGGGACTCCAGAGCCGCCACGGCGCCGCCGGCGGTGCCGTCATTCGAGGCGACGACCGCGTCGACCTCGTTGTTGTTGGCGGTCAGGATCTGTTCCATGTTCTGCTGGGCGTTGGCGGGCAGCCAGCCGTCCGTATAGGCCTCGCCGACATTCTTGATCTTGCCGGAATCGATGGCTTCCTGGAGCACTTCCATCTGGCCCGAGAACAGGAAGTCGGCGTTCGGATCGGCCGAGGAGCCCTTGATGAAGGCGTAATTGCCTTCCGGCTGGGCCTTCTGGACTTCGCGCGCCTGGATGCGGCCGACTTCCTTGTTGTCGAAGGTCAGGTAGAAGGCATCCGGGTTCTCGATCAGGCGGTCGTAGCCGACCACCGGGATGCCGTTGTTGACGGCGGCCTGCACGGCAGGGCCGATGGCGGCGGAATCCTGCGCCAGGATGATCAGCGCATCGGCGCCCTGCGAGATCAGCGACTCCACGTCGGTGAGCTGCTTGGAGGCCGACGACTGGGCGTCCGCCGAAATATAGGTGGCGCCGGCGGCCTCGAGGGCCTTCTTGATGGCCGCCTCGTCGGTCTTCCAGCGCTCTTCCTGGAAGTTGGACCAGGACACGCCGACGGTCTTGCCGTCCTGCGCGGCGGCCGATCCGGCGGCAGCCATCGAGAACACCGCGCCAGCCAGCGCGAGCTTCAGAAACTTCATGATTTTCCTCCCGGCGCCATGGCGCCCGCTTTCCGGTCCCCGGCCCACATCCCGGCCGTCGAGACTTTTTCCAAGCCTCGGAAAAAATCGTGACAGCAATTTTCAGGCGTGTCAACATGACAATGGGGCTATGGCTATCCGCCGAGGAGGGCGGCCGTCCTAGGCCGGGGGAGGAACCAGGGATCATGCTCGCCAAGACCGATGCGGATGCCGTGCGCGTACACAATCGCCGCGCGGTCATCGACCATCTCAGACGCACCGGGATCGCCACCCGCAAGGCGATCAGTGCGGCCACCGGCCTGTCGGTGTCAGCGGCGTCCGCGATCACCACCGGCATGCTGCGCGCCGACCTCATCGTCGAGGTCGACGAGGACGAACGCGCCTCGCGCCGCGGCCGGCCCGGCAAGAGCCTCGGCCTGCAAGGGGCGGCCGCCACCGTCGCCACCGCCAAGATCGCCGTCGGCGAATTGTCGGTGCGCCTGTGCGACTATCGCGGTGTGACCCTCGGTGCGGCCTCCTGCGAACGCGACATCGCCGATCTCGACCAGGATGGGCTGGTGGCGCTGCTGGTGGAACTCCTGCGCGAGGCAGAGACGGCGAGCCCCGGTGCGCCGCTGCCCCGGCAGATCGTTCTGGCAGTGCAGGGCAAGACCGACAGCAATGCCCGGAGCATCCTGTGGTCGCCGACGCTGAAGGCGCGCAATCTGGAAATTGCCGGCCCGCTGTCGGCGCTGACCGGCGCCGAGGTCGGCGTCTTCAACGACTGCTCGCTGATGCCCGAGGCGTTCCGCTGGAAGCCCGATTTCGTCGGACGCGACTTTGCCACCCTGTTCATCGGCTTCGGTGTCGGCATGGGCCTGCGGCTCGGCGGCAGCACCTTTCAGGGCCAACGCTCATCGGCGGTGGAGTTCGGCCATATCAACCACATTCCCGGCGGCGCGCTCTGCCGGTGCGGCAATCGCGGCTGCGTGGAAGCCTATGCCGGCGACTATGCGATCTGGCGCCGGGCCTACGGGCGAACCGACGAAATCCCGACACGGCGGATTTCCGACGAGGACATGCACCGGCTGGCGGCGCTCGCCCGCTCCGGCGATGCCGCCGCGCTGGCGGCCTTCGAGGAGGCGGGCACGGCGATCGGCTACAGTCTCGGGCGCATGTTCACGCTGATCGACCCGCTGCCGATCGTGGTCACCGGCGCCGGGGCCCATGCCATGGACCTTCTGGAGCCGACGATCCGCGCCGGCATCGGCGACAGCGCCATTGACGGCGTCGGCGTCGACACGCCCTTCTCGCGGGTCGAGGATGTGGATGAGCTGGTGTTCGAGGCGGCCGCGGCCAAGGCGCTGGCTGCGGTGGATGGCGAGTTCGCCGGAGCCGGCGGCGCCGAGACGAGGGAGGCCGCCTGATGCAACCTCGTCCTGCGATCCTCGCGATGATCCTCCTCGGATCGCTGGGCGGACCGCTCGCACCGGCAATGGCGGAGGAGCCGGCCTGGAGCGAGCGCACCATCCGCCAGCGGATCGACCCCGCGACGCTGGCCGGGCCCCTGTCCGCCGAGGCCCTCGCGGAGTTGACCGAACAGGGCCGCGCGCTGTTCGAAGCGCGCTTCACCATTCTCGACGGGGCAGGGCGGCCGAATGCGACCCAGGCGATCGTGCCGACCCGCAGCCGGCGCCCGGCCGAGCACGCCTTCCAGCGCCTCGCCGGCCCCGACGCCAATGCCTGCTCGTCCTGCCACAACGAACCGGTCGCCGGCGGCGCCGGTGGCTTCGTCGCCAATGCCTTCGTGTCGGAGGGCTTCGAGAGCGCCGAGTTCGACACGCTCGATCCGCAATTTTCCAACGAGCGCGGCACCAACCATCTGTTCGGCGCCGGGCTGATCGAACTCCTGGCGCGCGAGATGACCGTCGATCTGACGGCGGCGCGGGCCGAGGCGCTGAAAGAGGCCCGCGCGAGCGGCAGGGAAGTCCGCCGGACGCTGACCTCCAAGGGCGTCGATTTCGGACGGATCACCGCGCTGCCCGACGGATCGGTGGATCTCGGCGAACTCGACGGCGTCGACGACGACCTGGTGGTGCGCCCCTTCACCCAGAAGGGCGTGATGACCTCGCTGCGCCAGTTCACCGTCAATGCGCTCAACCAGCATCACGGCATGCAGCCGGACGAGCGCTGGGGCACCCGCTGGACCGGCACGGCGGATTTCGACGGCGACGGGCACGATGACGAGCTCGGCGCCGGCGAAGTCTCGGCCCTGGTCGCCTGGCAGGCGACATTGCCGGCACCGCGCGAGATCGCGCCGCAGGATGCTGCGTGGCGCAAGGCCGCCGCACGGGGGCGCGACGTCTTCTCGGAACTCGGCTGCACGAGCTGCCATCGCCCCTCGCTGCCGCTGGACAGCCTCGCCTTCGCCGATCCCGGTCCGGTCGACACCGCCGGGACGCTGCGCACCGGCGATGTCGAGACGCCGGCCGTCTACGACCTTGCCCTGACCGAGTGGGCCCAGCATCTGCCGCGCGACGCCGAAGGGCGGGTACTGGTGCCGCTGTTCGGCGATCTGAAGCGCCACCGCATTGCCGACACCCGCACCGCCGATCTTGGCAACGAGACGCTGGCCCAGCGCTTTGTCGAACGCGATGTCTTCATGACCGCCGAGCTCTGGGGGCTGGCCGACACGGCGCCCTATGGCCATCGCGGCGACATGACCACGCTGGACGAGGTGATCCGCGTCCATGGCGGCGCGGCGAGCGAAAGTGCAGCGGGCTACAAGGACCTGGCCGAGGCCGACCGTTCGGCGCTGATCGCCTGGCTGAAGACCTTGAGGATCACGCCATGACCGGCCATCAGACCCCGGCCCGCGGCGGCGGCTTCTCTGCGATCGGCGCCGCCCTCGTGCTGCTGGCCTCGGCGGGCCTGGCCCATGCCGCGGGGCCCGCGGACGCGCCTTTGCCGTTTGCCGGCGACACGCCGCTTTTCCAGGAGGAGGCCAAGGCGGCGGGCATCGCGCACAGCTATGGCGGGCCGTGGGAGTTCTTCGTCGGCGGCGGCGGTGCGGCCTTCGACTGCAATGGCGACCGCTTTCCCGACCTGTTTCTGGCGGGCGGCAAGGGTGAGGCGGGTTTCTACGCCAACCGCTCGCAGGCGGGCGGGCCGCTTGCCTTCGAGAAACTGGCGCAGGACATCGACCCGAAGGACCTCGCCAATGTGACCGGCGCCTATCCGCTGGATATCGATCAGGACGGCCACGAGGATCTGGTGCTGTTGCGGGTCGGCGCGAACCTGCTCCTGAAAGGCGGGCCGGAATGCCGCTTCGAAAAGGCGAATTTCGACTGGAAGTTCGATGGCGGACGGGCCTGGACCACGGCTTTCTCGGCCATCGTCGAGCCCGGCGCGATCTATCCGACGCTGGCCTTCGGCAATTACGTCGACCGCGCCGCGCCGGGCTCGCCCTGGGGCACCTGCGCCGACAATGTGCTGCTGCGTCCCCGCGAAGGGGCCGACGGGCATCCGGACTATTCCGAGCCGACGGCGCTCAGTCCCGGTTTCTGCGCCCTGTCGATGCTGTTCACCGACTGGAACCGCTCCGGCCAGCCATCGCTGCGGATCACCAATGACCGGCAATATTACCGCGGCGGCGAGGAGCAGCTGTGGCGCGTCGAGCCGGGCCGCGCGCCGCGTCCCTATCGCAAGGCCGATGGCTGGCAGCATCTGACCATCTGGGGCATGGGCATCGCCGAAGGCGACGTCGACGGCGACGGCTATCCCGAATATGCCCTGACCTCGATGGGCGACACCAAGCTTCAGTTCCTCGACCGGGAGTTCGAGGATGCGCCGACCTATCGCGACGAGGCCTTCGAGCGGCGGGCGACGGCACACCGGCCCTATACCGGCGATCAGGGCCGGCCCTCGACCGGCTGGCATGCGGGCTTTGCCGATTTCAACAACGATACGGCGCTCGATCTCTTCATCGCCAAGGGCAATGTCGAGGCGATGCCGGATTTCGCCGCCTACGATCCGGACAATCTCCTGATGGGCGGCTTCGACGGCCGCTTCACCGAGCGCGGCGAGGCGGCGGGGCTGGCCCTGCCGACCAAGGGGCGCGGCGCCTTGCTCACCGACTTCAATCTCGACGGCGCCGAGGACATTCTGGTGGTCAATCGCGGCGGGCCGGCCAGCCTGTTCCGCAATCTCGGCGGAAAGAGCGATTTCGGCACGCGGCCGCTGGGCAATTTCCTGGAGGTCGCGCTCAGCCAGAAGGGCGGCAACCGCGCGGCGCTCGGCGCCAAGCTGTCGGTCAAGATCGGCACGGTCTCGCTCAACCGGACGATCCAGGTCGGCGGGGGCCACGCATCGGGCACTTCCGGCTTCGTGCATCTGGGGCTCGGCACGGCCGAACGGGCGGAGATCCGCGTCCAGTGGCCGGATGGCGAATGGAGCCATCCCTACCGGGTCTTCGCCAACAATTTCGTGCTGATCGAGCGCGACAAGCCGGCGGCGCGATACTGGTATCCGGATGCCGACCGGCCCGCCTTCTCGCCGGCGACCACCGCGGCAGCGCAGCGTTAGCCGCCTGGATCGCCGCGCCTGAGGCGATCGGACGCGGTTTCGTGATGCAACGGTCATCGAACGGTCGCGTTTTCCGCCCTTCATGCGGACGCTTTTGGCGGCGCGTGGCCCGCAAGGCCGTTGGCCGAGACATTCATCGTCATTCGAGGTGCGAGACGTGCTGCGCGAACCCCAAGGCGGCGGCGACATCCGCGAGATGGTCGAGACGGACCGCGTGCCGGCGCCGGAGGCCGCGCTGCCGGTCATCGAGGCAGCCGGCTGGCCAATCGCCATGCGTCGCTGGTTCGTTGCCGCGCTGAATCTGGCGACGATCGTCGGGCTCGCCGCGGGCGTGACGCTGATCCTGTCGGGCGACGGGATCGATGCTCTCGAAGCCGTCATCCTCGCCGGTTTCGCGCTGGCGACGCCGTGGACGGTGCTGGGCTTCTGGAACGCGGTGATCGGTCTCGTCCTGCTGCACGGGCCCGCCGACCCGGCGGCCAGCGTCTATCCGTTCTTCGAGGCCGGACCCGCGGGGCGCCCGGCGCGGCTGACCAGCCGCACCGCCATCGTCATGACCCTGCGCAACGAGGCGCCGGAGCCGAGCTTCGAGCGCCTGGAGGCCATGCGCCGCAGCCTCGCCAAGACGGGGCTTGCCGACCATTTCCGCTTCTTCGTCCTCAGCGATACCGACGACGTCGAGATCGGGCAGCGCGAAGAGGCGGCTTTCGAGCGATTTACGACCATCTTCGCGCTCGGCCGGGAGCCCGTCTATCGCCGCCGCCTCGACAATGCCGGCTACAAGGCGGGCAACATCGCCGCGTTCCTCGCCGACGAGGGGGTGGAGTACGATTATTTCCTGCCGCTCGATTCTGACAGCGTCATGGCCGGCGACGTCATGGTGCGCATGGTGGCGGCGATGGAGCGGCATCCGCGGCTCGGCATCCTTCAGAGCCTCGTTGTCGGCATGCCGGCGAACAGCGGTTTTGCGCGGATCTTCCAGTTCGGCATGCGTCACGGCATGCGCTCCTTCACCATGGGCGCCGCCTGGTGGAACGCCGATTGCGGGCCCTATTGGGGGCACAATGCCGTCATCCGCACGGCGGCGTTCCGGGCCCATTGCAGGCTGCCGGACCTGCCGGGTCGCCCGCCGCTCGGCGGGCCGGTGCTCAGCCACGACCAGCTCGAGGCGGCCTACATGCGCCGCGCCGGCTACGAGGTCCGGGTGATCCCGGTCGAGACCCGCAGCTACGAGACCAATCCGCCGACCCTGCCGGACTTCGCCAAGCGGGATTTGCGCTGGTGTCAGGGCAACATGCAGTACTGGCGGTTCCTGTTCACGCCCGGCCTTGCGCCGCTCAGCCGCTTCCAGATCCTGCAGGCGATCCTGATGTACATGGCGCCGCCGGCCTGGCTGGCGATGACCATCGCGGCCTGTGCCAAGGCCGTGACCGGGACCTTCGACGCCCGCTATGTCGAGCTCGGCCTGGGACTGTTCGCGGTGATCTTCTTCCTCAGCATCTCGCCCAAGCTGGCCGGCGCGCTCGACGTGGTGCTGACCCGCGGCGCCGTGCGCTCCTATGGTGGCCCGCTGCGCTTCGCCGTCTCGACCCTTGTCGAGATCCTGATGTCCATGCTGATGGCGCCGGTCGTCGCGGTCTATGTGACGATCTTCCTGGCCGGGCTGCCCTTCGGGCGCTCGGTGACCTGGAGCGGCCAGAACCGCGACGTGCTGGGTGTGGGCTGGGGTTTGGCGATCCGGGCGATGTGGCCGCAGACCCTGTTCGGCGGTGTGATGGCGGTCACGCTGTTCGCCGCCGCGCCGCTGGCGCTGGTCTGGTCGCTGCCCTTCGTTGCCGGCCTTCTCGTGGCGATCCCCTTCACCGTCGTCACCGCCATGCCGGTCCTCGGCCGCGTCCTGTCGCGGGCCGGCTTGTTTGCCGTGCCGGAGGAATCCGCCCTGCCGATGGTGCTGAAGGATCTGGTGCCGGCGACCGCGCGGCGCTGGCGGCGTCCCGTCGCCGGCGAGGCTGTCCGAAACGCCTATGCCGCGCCGGTGCCGATCCGGATCGACGCGGACATCGGCCGCCGCTGATGGGTGGACGCGGCGTCGGCAGCTTCCGGGGCTGGTCGGGCATCCTGCGCAGCCTTGCCATCTATCACGGCGATCGCCGGCATCGGCGCACCCTCGCAGCCTTCTATGGCGGTCTGGTCCGGCCGGGGGACCTCGTCTTCGACATCGGCGCCCATGTCGGCGACCGGACCCGTGTCCTGCACGGTCTCGGCGCGCGGGTGGTGGCTGTCGAGCCCCAGCCGAGGCTTGCCTTCCTGCTGCGGCTGGCCTTCGGCTGGCGCCGCCGCATCGACATCGTGCAGGCGGCCGTTTCCGATGCGCCGGGCGAGATCCGACTGCATGTGAACAGCGCCAATCCGACCGTCACCACGGGGTCGGACGCGCTGGTCGCGGCGGCGGCAAGCGGGACCGGTTGGCGCGATCAGGTCTGGGACGGGGCGGTCACCGTGCCGGCGGTGACGCTCGACGATCTGATCGCCGCCCATGGCCGGCCCGCCTTCATCAAGATCGACGTGGAGGGACTGGAGGACCGGGTGCTCGCCGGGCTGAGCGCCCCGGTGCCGATCCTCTCCTTCGAGTTCACGACCTTGCAGCGGGACGTCGCGCTGGCCGCGCTGTCCCGGGCAAGCGCGCTGGGCTATCGCCGGTTTCGCCTGTCGATCGGCGAAAGCCATGCCTGGGAAACGTCGGCGGGCGACACCGTGGAAGCGATGGCCGCGCATCTGTCCCGCCTGCCGGAGGCGGCGAATTCCGGCGACGTCTACTGCTTCCTCGATCCCGCCTGACGCGGCGCAATCGAACCGCGGTCAGCCGCCGAACAGGCGATCGACGGCCAGGAGATGGCCGCCGCGTTCCGCCTTGGTGCGCAGATAGCGGCGGTTCTCGACCGTTACCGTGCCGGTCACCGGGGTGCGATCCACCACGTCGATGCCGCAGGCCTTCAGATAGGCCACCTTGAGCGGGTTGTTGGTCAGAAGGTCGATGCGCTTGATGTCGAGGCCGTCGAGCATGGCGGCGGCGGTCTCGTAGCGGCGTTCGTCGGCCCCGAAGCCCAGCTCCGCATCGGCGTCGATCGTGTCGAGGCCTTCGGCCTGCAGGCCGTAGGCGCGCATCTTGGATGCGATACCGGTGCCGCGCCCTTCCTGGTCGAGATACAGCAGCACGCCGCCGCCGCGCGCTTCCAGCGTCTTCAGGCCGTTGCGCAGCTGGTCGCCGCAATCGCATTTCAGCGACCCGAAGAGATCGCCGGTGATGCAGGAGGAGTGGACCCGCACCGGCACCGGAAAGGCGCGGTCCGGCTGGCCGACCACGATGGCGATCTGGTCGCGCTGGGCAAAGCCGCCGCGGAACACGACGAAGCGCGCCTCCTTGATCCCCGCCAGCGGCACGGCCGTCTCGGCCACCACCTCGAACCGGCGCGACGTCGCGGCGAGCGCCACGGCGATGTCGCCGACCCCGATGGTCGCGCAGTCGGCGAAGATCGGATCGTCGGCGGCGATCGACGCACAGACGATGGCCGGCAGCAGCAGCGCCAGGCGGGCGACGCCGGCAGCCTCTCCGGCTAGGCGGCTGGCCGGTTGCCAGCCTTCGGGCGGAACGGCACCGCGCAGATAGCCGAGGTGACAGGCGGTGTCGAAGTCCATGCCGTCGATGCCGATCATGGCGCCATCCGGGGCGTCGATGGCAAGAACGCTGGCGCGCTGCTGCGTCAGATAGAGCTGCAGACGGTCGCCTAGTATGTCGGAGAGGTCGCGGAAGCCGGCGGGCGTCGCCGTGTCCAGCGTCAGCGCGACCAGTGCCGCGCCGTCTTCGCCGAGGATCCGGATCGGCCGCCCGAAGCGCAGTTCCGCAGCGGCGCGCTCGCAGCGGATCGCCGCATCGGGACCGAAGGACGCCAGCGACACCTGTGCCGGGTCGGCTGCTGACGCGTTGGTGTGGATGGTCATCCTACCCGCCCGTTCTGGCCCCTTCGCGGACCGTTCGCGTTGCTTCGACCGGAACCCGATCGCTGGCACCCTATGTCGGGTCGATGGGGAAAATCCCCAGCGCCCGATATGGGATAGATCGTCACCCCTTGCGAAACGGCCGAGCCGTCGCAGTCCTGTTGACCGGATCACATGGGGATTTAGTTCCTCTCTCCAGATTCACCAGTCCTGCCGACGCCGCGCGGCCCCGGCTGCGAATTCAGCCACTTGCGCGACGACCTCGCCCATCGAGGCCGGTGTGTGCAGCGCGGGGACGCCGACATCGCTGCTGCCGGCGAGCCACGATCGATCGAAAGGCGACTGTGCCCATGACGACCATATGTCGCGCTCTCTGGCTCGAGGGGCCGGATCGACCGGATTTGCGCGTCGAAGACCTCGGCCCGCTCGCCGTGGGATCGGTGGAGATCGCCAGCCGGTTCGGGGCGATCAGCCGCGGCACCGAGGCGCTGGTGGCGGCGGGACACGTGCCGGAGAGCGAGCACGAGCGGATGCGCGCGCCTCTCCAGGCGGGTGATTTTCCGTTTCCGGTGAAATACGGCTATTCGACCGTCGGCGAGATCGTTGCCGGCCCGCCCGAACGGCTCGGCCAGACGGTCTTCTGCCTGCATCCGCATCAGGACCGGTTTCAGGCGCCCGCCGCGATGGCCGTTCCGGTCCCGGACGATGTGCCGGCGGAACGGGCGGTGCTCGCCGCCAACATGGAAACCGCGCTCAACGTGGTCTGGGACGCAGGGATTGCGCCCGGCGACCGGTTCGCCATCGTCGGGGGCGGCCTCGTCGGTCTGCTGGTCGCTTGGCTGGCCGCCCGCATTCCCGGCACCGACACCTGCCTCCTCGATCTAAACCCCGAGCGGGCCGCCATCGCGCAGACGCTCGGCTGTCGTTTCGCCTCCCCGGCCGGGGCACCGGCCGATTGCGACGTGGTCGTCCACGCCTCCGCCAGCGCGGCAGGGCTTGCGACCGCCATCGAAGCGGCGGGCTTCGAGGCGCGCATCGTCGAGTTGAGCTGGTATGGCGACCGCCCGGTCAGCGTGCCTCTGGGCGGGGCGTTCCACAGTCGCCGCCTGCAGATCGTCGCTTCGCAGGTCGGCCATGTGCCGCCCGATCGCCGGGCGCGCTGGAGCCTCGGTCGCCGGATGGCCACGGCCCTGGCGCTGCTCGCGGACCCGCGCCTTGACGGGCTCGTCTCCGGCGAAACCCGCTTCACTGAGCTGCCCGAGCGCTATGGCGGCATTCTCGCCGACCCGGCGACACTGTGCCACCGCATCCGCTACGACTGAATTTTCATCCGACCGCTTCCCGAAAGGACCTGCCCATGTTCGCCGTCGAAGTCCGCGACCACATGATGATCGCCCACAGCCTGCCGCGTCCGGTCTTCGGGCCGGCGCAGGGCATGCACGGCGCGACTTTCGTCGTCGACGCGGCATTCTTCACCGACAGCCTCGACGCGGATGGCCTTGCCATCGATATCGGTCTGGCGACCGAGATTCTCGCCAGCGTCGTCAAGCCGCTGAACTACCAGAACCTCGACGAACTCGAGATCTTCGCCGGCAAGGTGACGACCACGGAATTCCTGGCCAAGCATCTCTTCGATGCGATCGCCGCGAAGATCGCCGCCGGGGAGCTCGGCGACGGCGGGGCCCGGGTGAAGCGCCTGAAGATCCAGCTGCACGAATCCCACGTGGCGCGCGCCTGGTACGAGGCCGATCTTTGATCGGAACGCTGTATTTCGCGATCCCCGGCAATCTGGCGACCCGCAGCGGGGGCTATGGCTATGACCGCCGGATGATCGCCGAACTCGGCGCCCTTGGCTGGCAGGTCAACCATCTGCCGCTGCCGGGCGGCTTTCCGCAGCCGGATGCCGCGTGCCTCGCCGAGACGGCGCGCCTCTTGGCCGGACTGCCGGACGGAGCGCTGGTACTGGTCGACGGGCTGGCCTTCGGTGCAATGCCGGAGATCGCTGCGGCCGAGGCCGAACGCCTGCGTCTCGTGGCGCTGGTCCATCATCCGCTGGCGCTGGAAACCGGGCTCGATGCCGCAACGGCCGCGGCACTGGCGGCGAGCGAGCGGCGCGCCCTCGGTTTCGCACGGGAGGTGGTGACCACCAGCCCGACCACTTCGCGGGAGCTCGTCGCCAACTTTGCCGTCGCCAACGACCGGCTCGCCGTCGTGGTGCCCGGCACCGGGGCGGCCGCGAAGGCACAAGGCAGCAGCAACGACGTTCCGACGATCCTGTCGGTTGGCAGCCTGATCGCCCGCAAGGACCATGCGACCCTCGCGGACGCGCTGGCCCGCATCCGCGACCTTTCCTGGCACTGCCGGATCGTCGGCGACGAGATTGCCGACCCGGCGACGGCCGAGGCCTTGAGGTCCCGGGTCGTCGAGCTGGGGCTTGGCGACCGTCTCACCCTGTGCGGCGCAAGCGAGGCGATCGACCGGGAGTATGCGGCGGCCGACATCTTCGCCCTGGCCAGCCGCTACGAGGGCTATGGCATGGTGTTCGCCGAGGCGCTGGCGCACGGCCTGCCGATCGTCGGCTGTGCGGGCGGGGCGGTGCCCGAGGTCGTGCCGGAGACGGCCGGCATACTGGTTCCGCCGGGCGATGCCGCCGGCATTGCCGACGCGCTGCGCCTGCTCTTGATTCAGCCGGAGCGGCGCCGCGCGATGGGCGACGCAGCCTACGCGGCGGGACAGGTGCTGCCGTCGTGGCGCCAGAGCGCCGGGACACTTTCACACATTCTGACAAGGGCCATGGCATGAGCGGCTTCGACACCAACTGGCTCGATCTTCGCGAACCCGCCGACGGGGCGGCGCGGGGCGCAGGCCTGCTGCAGGGCGCCGTCGCCTGGCTGGAGGGTGCGGGTGACGCCCCGCTCGCCGTCGATCTCGGCTGTGGCACCGGATCGACGTTGCGCGCCGTGTCGCCGCACGCGCCGCGCCTGCGCTGGCGGCTGGTGGACAATGATGCGGCGCTCCTGGCCGAGGCCGGGCGACGGCTCGTGGCCGCAGAGGATGTCGAGACAGTGCAGGCCGATCTGAGCGATCTCGATGCCCTCGACCTGTCCGGCGTCCGGCTGGTCACGGCATCCGCCCTGTTCGATCTCGCCTCGCGCGATTTCGTCGAGCGGCTGGCTGATCGGCTCGTTGCCGAAGGGGCCGGGCTCTATGCCGCGCTCAGCTATGACGGCAGCGTTGCCTGGAGCGAGGCGCATCGGCTCGACGCGGCGGTGGTGGCGGCCTTCAACGGCCATCAGCGCGGCGACAAGGGGCTGGGCACGGCGCTCGGACCCGATGCGGGATCGGCCCTTGCCGATGCCTTCGCGGCGCGCGGATACGCCGTGCGCACGGCGTCCTCGCCATGGCGTCTCGGCGCGGACGAGGCGCCGCTGCGGCGGCTCTTCGATGCCGGCATGGCGGATGCGGTGGCGGAAACCGGCGCGATCGCGACGCCCGATCTTGCCGGCTGGCGGCAGATGCGGATGGAGAATGCCGGGCGCGGTACCTGCCGCGTCGGTCATCTCGACGTGCTGGCCCTGCCGCGCTAGCGCAGGCCTCGCCTGTCAGATCATCCGATGCAAGGTCGCGTCGCGGCGCAGGATGTGGTGGTGCAGGACGCCGCCCATGTGCAGCACGAACAAAGCGAGGATCGACCAGGCTAGGATTTCGTGCACCTGCATCAGGATCGGCGCGAGATCGTCGGACTTGCCGACCGGGCTCCAGACCGTGCCGAGGCCGAACCAGTCGAGCGGAAAGCCGAAGGCGTTGGTGGCGAGGAAGCCGACGATCGGCTGGACGATCAGGACGACATAGAGAAGGCCGTGGACGATATTGGCGATGCGCGCCTGCCAGACCGGCATCGGCGGATGCGGCGGCGGCGGGTAGAGCAGCCGCAGGGCCATGCGCGCCAGCATCAGCCAGAGGATCAGGAAGCCGAGGGACTCGTGGAAGAAGTAGAAGCCGGTCTTGGCGTCGTCCTTGACCACGCTGATCACCGCGCCGAGCGGCCAGACCGCCAGGACGAGAACCGCGACGGCCCAGTGCATCAGCCGCGAGGCGACCGGATAGGCGAGGGGGTGGGATGCGATCCTGTCCTGCATAGTCATTCTGGCTCGGCCTCCGGCTCGGGACCCTACCCTAGGTCAGGTCGGTGACTTTCAGAAGTCCGACAAGCCGGCGCCGCGTCAGCCGCCGATCGCCCGGGCGGTGGCGAGAGAGACGGACTTGATCTGGGCAAAGACGCGGTCGCCCGGCGTCAGCGACAGGCGGCGCGCCGAGCGGCGGGTCACCTTGGCGACAAAGCTCAACTGTTCGGCCCCCTCCAGCGCCAGGAAGACCGCATAATCAGCGGCATTGGCCGGTTCGATCGCAAGGATGCGCACCTTCAGCGTGTTGGAGATGGTCGACAGGGTCGGGATCTCGCGCGACAGGCTGACGTCGCGGGCCTCGATGCGCAGGCGCCGCGCCGCGCCGACATCGTGCGGGCCGCTGCCGTCGACGAAGACCGGCTGGCCGCCGAGGTCGAGTTCGGTGAGGGCGTCTTCGGCATGGTGGGCGACGACTCGAGCCGGCAGCACCGCCGCGGCATGGGGATCGCGCACGAAGCCGAGGCCGGAATCGGTGAGCGCTGCATTGAGCGCGCCGGCGGCGCGGACCCGGCCCTTCTCGATCACCACGATCCGGTCGGCCAGCCGTTCCACCTCGGCGATGTCGTGGCTGACATAGAGAACGGGAATGGCGAGCTCGGCCTGCAGCGCCTCGAAATAGGGGAGGATCTCGTCCTTGGCGAAGCGGTCGAGGGCCGAGAGCGGCTCGTCCATCAACAGCAGCTTCGGCCGGGACAGGATGGCGCGGCCGAGCGCGACCCGCTGGCGTTCGCCGCCCGACAGGCCGGCCGGCGCGCGGGCAAGCAGCGGTGCGAGCCCGAGGAGCTCGACGATCTCGGCGTGATGGGCGGCATCGACACCGCCGGGGCTGCGGCTGGCGCCATAGACAAGGTTCTTCGCCACGGTGAGATGCGGAAACAGGCTGGCTTCCTGGAAGACATAGCCGACGGCCCGCCGGTGGGGCGGGCGAAAGCTCGCGGCGTCCTGCCAGATCTCGTCGCCGACGGTGACGCGGCCGTCGAAGGCGGCCAGCCCGGCAACGCCGCGCAGCACCGAGGTCTTGCCGGAGCCGGAGGGGCCGAACAGCGCGGTCACCCCGGTCGCCGGCGCCGCGAAGGCGATGTCGAGCGCAAAGGCGCCGAGACGGCCCGCCAGGGCGACGGAGAGGCCGGCCGGCCCGGTTTCGGCCTCGGCGCTCACGGCTGGGGCTGGCCGATGCGGCGGCCGAACAGGGTCATCGCCAGGATGACGAGGAAGGAGAAGACCAGCATGCCGCCGGCGAGGATATGAGCCTCGGCCCAGCGCAGGGTCTCGACATAGTCGTAGATCGCCACCGAAAGCACCTTGGTCTCGCCCGGGATGCTGCCGCCGATCATCAGGACGACGCCGAACTCTCCGACCGTATGGGCGAAGCCCAGCACCGCGCCGGTGAGAAAGCCGGGCAGCGCCAGGGGCAGAGCGATGGTCCGGAAACGATCAAGCGGCGAGGCCCTGAGGGTCGCCGCGACCTCCAGCGGGCGGTCGCCGATCGCCTCGAAGGCGTTGCGGATCGGCTGGACGACGAAGGGCATGGAATAGATCACCGATCCGATCACCAGCCCCTCGAAGCTGAAGGCGAGGGTGCGCAGGCCGAGAAGGCCGCCGAGGCCCTCCGGCCCCAGCGCGATCAGCAGATAGAAGCCGAGGACGGTCGGCGGCAGCACCAGCGGCAGGGCGACCAGCGTGCCGACGATCTCCTTCCACCGCGCCGTCGATCGCGCCAGCCACCAGGCCAGCGGCGTGCCGAGGACGAGCAGGATCAGCGTCGTCGCCGCGGCGAGCTGGATGGTCAGGAGGATCGGGGTCCAGATGTCGCCGCCATCGAACATCGGCCGTCAGGCTCCGGTCTCGTAGCCATAGCGGCGGATGATGGCGCCCGCTTCCGGGCTCTTCAGGAAGTTCAGAAAGGCCCCGGCCGCGGCGCTGTCCCGGCCGGCTTCGAGGAGCACGGCATCCTGGTCGATCGGGTCGTGCAGTTCTGCCGGAACCTGCCAGTGCGAACCGCCCGGCTTGCCGGCGACCTGCGCCAGCGCGACGAGCCCCAGCTCGGCATTGCCGGTCGCGACGAACTGGTAGGCCTGGGCAATGCTGGTGCCCTGCACGAGCTTCGGCCGAACCGCCTCGTAGATCCCGAGCGCCTGCAGCGTGGCGACGGCCGCCGCGCCATAGGGGGCGGTGGCCGGATTGGCGATGGCCAGCCGGTCGAAGGCGCCCTTGGTCAGCGTTGTCTCGCCGGTCACGCGGGACGGCTCGCTGCTGTAGAGGACGAGGCGGCCGATGGCGTAGGTGAAGCGGCTGCCGGCAACGGCGAGCCCCTCGGCGACGGCTTTCGCCGGTCGCGCGGCGTCGGCCGCCAGGAACACCTCATAGGGCGCACCCTGCGAGATCTGGGTGTAAAGCGTGCCGGTCGAGCCGAAGCTGAGTTCGGCAGTGTCGCCGGTCGCAGCCGTGAAGGCGGCGGCGATCTCCTGCGCGGCCTCGGTGAAGTTGGCAGCGACGGCCACCCGCGTCGAGGCCGCCATGGAGGGAGAAACCGCGAGAGTCAGCGCGGTCAGCAATGTCGCGCTCTGCGCAAGCCAACGCGACACGAAGCGACGGATCGCGCAGCCGGCACGTGGGGCGTTGCTCAACCCGAAGCTACCGTAACAGGGCATCTGGCGTGGCCGGTGCGGTCTTATGGCTTGAGCTCCGCCAGTGCGCGCTCGACTTCCGCCGCGGTCGGCATGGCCGACTGGGCGCCGAGCTTGCGGCAGGCGAGGGAGGCGGCGACCGCGGCGCGTTCGGCCGCGTCGTCCGGCGCGCGCCCTTCGGACAGGCCTACGGCGAAGACGCCGACAAAGGTGTCGCCGGCGCCGGTGGTGTCGACGATCTCGACGCTCATCGCGGGGATGGAGCGCACCGGCCGGTTCCGGTCGGCGATGATCAGGCCGCGCGACCCCCGTGTGGCGATGACGGCGAGGTCCAGGCGTTCGGACAGAGTGCGCGCCCGCTCGGAGGCGTTGCCGCTCTCGACCGCGCAGATCGTGGCGGCCGAACGCAACTCGCTCTCGTTGACGACCAGCACGTCGGCCAGTTCCATCAGTTGCAGCATGCCCGCCTCGTCGAGATCCGGCGGCACGGGGGCGAGATTGACCACCGTGCGGGCGCCGGCATCCCGCGCGGCCCTTGCCGCCGCGACGCATTCGGCCAGTGGAATCTCCATCTGCAGGACGAGGATGCTCTGCGGGCCGAGCCGGCCGGGCGCCAGCGCTCCGGCGGTCACGCAGCCATTGGCGCCGCTGGCGACGGTGATGGCGTTCTCGCCCGCGGCGTCGATCGAGATGAAGGCGCAGCCGGTGCGCTCGGGCGCGGTCTGCAGCCCGCCGACATCGATGCCCTCGCCGCGCAGATTGTCGGCCACCGCCTGGCCAAGAACATCGTCGCCCACCGCGCCGACCATGGCGACCCTGTTGCCGCCGCCGATCATGCGGGCCGCGGCGACCGCTTGGTTGGCGCCCTTGCCGCCGAATAGCTGCTCGTAGCGTGGTGCCAGCACGGTCTCGCCGGGCCGGGCGATGCTCGCCACCCGGCAGACGAGATCGACATTCAGCGAACCGAAGACCAGAACGTCGGCCGGCGTCGTCTCGTCAGTGTCGGCCATCAATGGGGTCTCCTCTGCGGGGCGTGGGCTGCCGGTCTGCGGCAATGCCAGCCGTCATCTGATCGCGCTTGTCGCCGATCCGCGGCACCGGCTCAAGACGCGTTACTGTCGGTGTCGGGATGGCTGTGGATCGGATCGACCCAATAGACTTCCTCGGGGCGCTCGACCGGTTCGACATCGGTGATGTTGACCACCACCGCCTCGTTGTCGGAGCGCACCAGGACGCATTCGAGGGGCGCGTCGGGATCGGCGTTGATCTCCTGATGCGGCACATAGGGCGGCACGAAGATGAAGTCGCCCGCCTCGGCCTCGGCGACATATTCCAGCCGCTCGCCCCAGCGCATCCGCGCCTTGCCGCGCAGGACGAAGATAACGCTTTCCAGCGCGCCGTGGTGATGGACGCCGGTCTTGGCGTCCGGCTCGATGGTCACCGTTCCGGCCCAGATCTTCTGCGCCCCGACGCGGGCATGGTTGATCGCCGCCTGGCGGAACATGCCCGGCGTCTGCGCAGTGTTGGAATCCAGCCGGTCGCCCTTGATGACGCGCACGCCGTCGTGCTTCCAGCGCGGCTCGTCGGTCGGTGCGTCACTCATGCGGCGGTCTCCCTCATCCCTGTCCGCGCGACGTTATCGCCAGTTCGGCCAGGGCTGCAATCGCCATTGCGTGAACGCGAGCGCGCGGATCAGGCTGAGACCGGCGCACCGCCGACGCGGATCTGCGGGCGGCGCCATTCGGCCGGGCCCGTCGTGTGGACCGAGGTGCCCGTCGCGTCGACCGCGACGGTCACCGGCATGTCCTCGACGGTGAATTCGCGGATCGCCTCCATGCCGAGATCCTCGAAGGCCAGGACGCGGGACGAGCGGATGGCCTTCGACACCAGATAGGCGGCGCCGCCGACGGCGATGAGATAGGCGGCGCCATGCCGGCGGATGGCGTCGATGGCGGCGGGTCCGCGCTCGGCCTTGCCGATCATCACCAGTAGCCCCGTCGCGGCGAGGATCTGGTCCGTGAACGGGTCCATACGTGTGGAAGTGGTGGGGCCGGCCGGGCCGACAACCTCGTCGCCGATCGGATCGACCGGGCCGACATAGTAGATGGCCCGACCCTTCAGATCGACGGGCAGCGGCTCGCCGCGGTCCAGCATCGCCGCCATGCGCTTGTGGGCGGCGTCGCGGCCGGTCAGGAGCCGGCCCGACAGGAGCAGCGTCTCTCCCGCCTTCCAGCTTGCCACCTCCTGCGGGGTGATCCGGTCGAGATCGACGCGGCGGGTCTCGGCAGCGCCGGCGAGCGCGATCTGCGGCCACAGATCGATCGACGGCGGGACGAAGGTCGCGGGGCCGGAGCCGTCGAGGACGAAGCTCATATGCCGGTCGGCGACGCATTGCGGGATCAGCCCGACCGGCTTGGAGGCGGCATGGGTTGGATGGGTGGCGATCTTGACGTCGAGCACCGTGGTCAGGCCGCCGAGGCCCTGGGCGCCGATGCCGAGGGCGTTCACCGCCTCGTAGATCTCGATCCGCAACTCCTCGAGCATCGAGGCGGGCCCGCGGGCCAGAAGATCGGTCATGTCGATCGGGGCGAGCAGCGATTCCTTGGCGAGGATCATCGCTTTTTCGGCCGTGCCGCCGACGCCGATGCCGAGTAGGCCCGGCGGGCACCAGCCGGCCCCGAGCCCTTCGACCGTTTCCAGCACCCAGTCGACGATCGAGGCGCCGGGATTGAGCGCGGCGAAGCGCGCCTTGTTCTCCGAACCGCCGCCCTTGGCCGCGACGGTCACCTTCACGCTGTCCCCGGCGACCATCTCGACATGGGTGACGGCCGGCGCGTTGTTGCCGGTGTTGCGGCGCTCGAAGATCGGATCGGCGACGATCGAGGCGCGCAGCGGATTGGCCGGGTCGGTGTAGGCGCGGGCGACGGCCTCGTCGACGAGCTCGGCCAGCGGACGGCGACTGTCGATCCGCGCCTGCATGCCGATCTTGACGAAGACGTTGACGGTGCCGGTGTCCTGGCACATCGGCCGCTTGCCGAGCGCCGACATGCGGGAATTGACCAGAATCTGCGCCATGGCGTTGCGCGCGGTCGGGCTTTCCTCGCGCTCATAGGCCCGGGCGAGATGGGCGACGAAGTCCGGCGGATGATAGACCGAGATGTATTGCAGCGCGTCGGCGACGGAGCGGATGAAGTCGGCTTCGGCAATCGGCGCTGCGTGCATGTCGGTTCTCTCCCGGCCGGTCCCCGCCCATACCCGGCGCTTATGGCCGCGTCGCGTCGCGTCGATGGCGGGGCGGCCGGTTATTGCATTTCCTCCCTTACGATGTCACCGCCGTGGGAACGGTCGCTCAGGGCGGTCACGGTCCTTGTGCGAGCGCATCCCGTCTGCTGCTCGAAACCTGCGGAGAGCCCCATGAACGATGATCTTGCCGGCATTCTGGTCGTCTCCGTCGAACAGGCGGTTGCCGCCCCCTACGTCTCGGGGCGGCTGGCCGATGCCGGGGCGCGGGTCCTGAAGATCGAGCGGCCGGAGGGCGATTTCGCCCGCGGGTACGACAGTCTCGTCCATGGCGAGAGCGCCTATTTCGTCTGGCTGAACCGCGGCAAGGAATCGGTCCGGCTGGACCTGAAGGACCCGGCCGACCGGGAGCGCCTGGCGGTGCTGATCGGCGAGGCCGACGTGTTCATCCAGAACCTCGCCCCCGGCGTCATTTCGCGCCTGGGCTTCGACATGGCGGAACTGCGAGAGCGCTTTCCCCGGCTGATCACCTGCGCGATCTCCGGCTATGGCGACGACGGCCCCTTCGCGCATCTGAAGGCCTACGACCTGCTGGTGCAGGCCGAAACCGGCCTGTCCTCGGTGACCGGCAATGCGGAAGGCCCGGCCCGCGTCGGCGTCTCGGTCTGCGACATCGCCGCCGGCATGACGGCGCTGTCGTCGATCATGCAGGCGCTGTTCGTGCGCGAGCGCACCGGCAAGGGCCGGCACATCTCGCTGTCGCTGTTCCACGCTTTGTCTGACTGGATGAACGTGCCGTATCTGCAATATGTCTATGGCGGCAAGACACCGCCGCGCAACGGCCTCTCGCATCCGACCATCGCGCCCTACGGCGTCTTCGAATGCGCCGACAAGCGAGCGATCCTGTTCTCGATCCAGAACGAGCGGGAATGGGCCAATCTCTGTGCCAAGGCGCTGGAGTTGCCGGATCTTGCCACCGACGAGCGCTTCGCCTCGAACAATGCGCGGGTCGCCAACCGGCCGGCGCTGGAGGCGATCATCCAGGAGGTGTTCTCGCGCTTCGACCGCGACGCCATGGCTGAGAAGCTGGAAGCGGCGAAGATCGCCTATGGACGCCTGTCGACCATGGAGGACGTCAAGCACCACGCCCAGAACCGGACGGTGACGGTGGAGACGCCGACCGGGCCGGTGACGATGCTGGCGCCAGGCTTCCTCGTCGACGGAAAGCTGCCGGAGTTCGGCCGCGTGCCGGCGCTCGGCGAGGACACTGACAAAATCTTCGCCGAATTCGGCCTGACCGGATCGGACGGCAAGGCCGGCTGACACCGATCGCCGGCCGCCGCCAGGACTATTCGGCGGCGGGCTGCATCTTCGGTGCCGGCAGTTCGTCCTTGGCGCGCTGGGGGAATTCGGTCACCCGGCGCCAGGACGGCGCGTCCGGCTCATCCTGCGTCGCGTCCGCCGCGACGGCATGGGCGGGGGCGGCCGGGACTTCGCCGGTCACGTCACCGTCGTCGCTGGCATTCGGCCGCACTAGCCAGCGGAACAGCCGGCCGACCGTGTGGCTGAGATCGTCCATCAGCGTATAGAGCGACGGGATGAAGATCAGCGACAGGACGGTGGAGACCAGCAGGCCGCCGATCACCGCGATCGCCATGGGCGCGCGGAACTCGCCGCCTTCGCCGGTCGCCATGGCCGCCGGCACCATGCCCGCCGCCATGGCCAGCGTGGTCATGATGATCGGCCGGGCCCGCTTGCGGCCGGCGTCGATGATCGCCTCGGTCTGGGGCATTCCGTGCTTTTCCTGCTCGACGGCGAAATCCACCAGCATGATCGAGTTCTTGGTGACGATGCCCATCAGCATCAGGATGCCGATGACCACCGGCATGGAGATCGCCGTGTGGGTGAGGAGCAGGGCGCCGACGACGCCGCCGACCGACAGCGGCAGCGAGGCGAGGATGGTCAGCGGCAGGAAGACGCTGCCGAACAGGAGGATCAGCACGACCAGCACCATCATGATGCCGGCGCTCATGGCCGAGGCGAAGCCGGCGAAGACCTCGCCCTGGATCTCGGCGTCGCCGACCTCCTGGATGCGGACGCCGGGCGGCAGGTTCTTGACCGCCGGCAGCGACATGATCCGCTCGCTGCCCTGGCCGATCTCGTAGCCGGGCGCCATCGAGGTGCCGACCTTCACCAGCCGCTCGCGGTCGTAGCGGTCGATGGTCGAGGGGCCCTGGCCGAAGCCGATATCGGCGACGCTGTCGAGCGGCACCGAGGCGCCGGTGCCGGTCGTCACCCGTAGGTTGCGGATGGTCGACAGGTCCTGGCGGGCGCTTTCGCGCAGTTCCACCCGGATCGGCACCTGCCGCGTGCCGACATTGAACTTGGCGAGATTGGCGCCGACGTCGCCGATGGTGGCGACGCGCACCGTTTCGGAGATGGCGTCGGGCGCGATGGCGAGATCGGCGGCCTTGTCGAGCCGCGGCACGATGCGGATCTCGGGTCGAGCGAAGGACGCCATGGCCGACGGGTTGGCGAAGATCGGATCGCGCCGCATCTGGGCTTCGAGGTCGGCCGCGGCGGCGGACACCTTGGCGCCGTCGTCGCCGAGAATGCCGACGGAGAGTTCACGCTCGCCGCGGTCGTTGACGTAATAGGAGCGGATGTCCGGGATCGCCGCCAGCTTGGCGTCGATGATCGGCTCCAGCTGGGCCTGGCTGCGGGTGCGCTCGAACTTGCGCGTCAGATTGATGGTCAGCGCGGCGCGGCGCACCTCCAGCGTGCCGGTCGGGCTGGCGCCGCCGATCACCAGGACGCTGCGCACCTCCGGCAGTTCGCGGATCGAGGCGACGGCTTCGTCGGTGACGGCGCGGGTGGTTTCCAGCGTCGAGCCGGGCGGCAGTTCCAGCGACACGACGATGCGCGAGGCGTCTTCCTTGGGTATGAAGCCGGTCGGCAGATATTTCACCGCATCGATCGACAGGGCGAAGAGGCCGATGCCGACCGCCAGCGTGATCCAGCGCCAGCGCACGGTCAGGCGCAGGAAGCTGGTATAGGCCCGCATCAACAGGCCATCGCTCTGCTCGGTCGGGTGCGGCATGCCGAGATAGGCAAGGAGGATCGCCAGCCCCACCGCGCCGGCCATGACGAAGAGCGACAGCTCCGTCGCCTGATCGAAGCTCAGCGCGGGCACCATGGCGGCATAGGGGCCGAGGGCTCCGGCCACCGGATTGTCCGGTCCGGCCGAGGGCAGGAAGGCGATGGCGAAGAGCGCGCCGATGGCAAGACCCGCCAGCGGTGCCAGCAGCATCAGCCGGCGGCGCAGCAGCCGCCCGAAGCTCGGGCCGCCCACCGCATGGGCATGGAAGAAATAGGCCGCCAGCATCGGGGTAATGAGCCGGGCGACGAGCAGCGAGAAGAACACCGCCACCGCGACCGTCAGGCCGAACTGCTTGAAGTACTGGCCGGCAATGCCGCCCATGAAGCTCACCGGCGAGAACACGGCGATGATCGTCATGGTGATGGCGATGACGGCGAGGCCGATCTCGTCGGCCGCTTCCATGGCGGCGCGGTAGGGCTTCTTGCCCATGCCGATATGGCGCTCGATGTTCTCGATCTCGACGATGGCATCGTCGACGAGAATGCCGGTGACCAGCGTGATGGCGAGCAGGCTGACCAGATTGAGCGAGAAGCCCATCAGGTCCATGGCCCAGAAGGTGGGGATGGCGGCGAGCGGCAGGGTGATCGCCGCGACGGCCGTGGCGCGCCAGTCGCGCAGGAAGAGCAGCACCACGATGACCGCCAGAAGGGCGCCCTCGGCGAGGGTTTCCATGGCGGATTCGAAATTGCCGTAGGTGTAGGTAACGCTGTCGTCGATCTTGGAGAAGGTGACGTCCGGGTTGGCCGCGGCGAGCTTGGCCACGGCCTCGGCGGCGCGGTCTGCGACGGTCGTGTCGCTGGCGCCCTTGGAGCGGTAGATCGAGAAGGCGACGACCGGCCGGCCGTCGAGCCGGGCGAAGGAGCGCGGCTTTTCCCAATTGTCGACGACCTCGCCGAGTTCGGCGAGACGCACCTGCCGGCCGCCGCGCAGATAGATGCGCGTCTCGGCGAGCCCCTGCACCGTGTCGGCAGAGGAGAGGGTGCGGATCGCCTGTTCCTGGCCGCCGAATTCGCCGCGACCGCCCGACAGGTCGACATTGGTCGAGCGCAGCTGCCGGTTGACCTCGCCGGCGGTCACGCCGAGGGCGGCCAGCCGGTCGGGATCGAGCCGCACCTGGATCTCGCGCTCCACGCCGCCCATGCGCTCGACCCGGCCGACGCCGTTGAGGCCCTGCAAGGCGCGGATGACGACGTCGTCGACGAACCACGACAATTGCTCCGGCGTCTTGCCGGGCGAGGCCGCCGCATAGGTGACGATCGACTGGTTCTCGACCTCGATGCGCTGGATCACCGGTTCGTCGATCGTCAGCGGCAGATCGGAGCGGATCTTGGCGACCGCATCCTTGACGTCGTTGGTGGCGCGGTCGGTATCGATCTCCAGCCGGAATTCAGCCGCCGTCACCGAGGAGCCGTCGGTGATGGTGGAGGTGACATGCTTGACGCCGGAAATGCCGGCGATGGCATCCTCGACCTTCTTGGTGACCTGCGTCTCCAGTTCCGACGGCGCGGCTCCGGATTCGGTGATCGTAACCGCGACGACCGGCACGTCGATATTGGGAAAGCGCGTGATCGGCAGGTTGATGAAGCTGGAGATGCCCAGCGCCACCAGCACGAAGAACAGGAGGATCGGCGGGACCGGGTTGCGGATCGCCCAGGCGGAGAAGTTCCAGTTCATCCTTCGCCCTCCGCGCTCTTCAGGGCGACGGCCGTCACCGCGTCGCCGTCGCGCACGAAGGTACCGGCCAGCGCCACGACCTGGTCGCCCGCCTCGAGCCCTTCGACGATCTCGGCGTCGCTGCCGGTGGTGATGCCGAGGGTGACCTCGCGGGTCTCGATGGTGCCGTCGCGCACCACCTGCACCACGGCCGTGTCGGCATCGGCAATGATCGCGGTGCGCGGAACGACGACGCCGGTGGAGCGGTCCGTCTCGACCACGCCGCGGGCAAAGCTGCCGGTGCGAAGCTCGGACGAGGCGGGCAAAGCGACGCGGATGCGGCCGAGCCGCGTCGTCGCATCCACCATGGGCGAAACGAGGCGGATCTTGCCGGTGACCGGTTCGCCGCCGCCGGCCAGGGTGACCGTCACCGCCTGCCCTTCGGCCAGGCGGCGCAGCACGGTCTCGCCGACCTCGGCATCCAGCTCGATCTGGCCGTCGCGGGCGATCTCGAACAGGCCGCCGCTGGCCCCCGAGACGACGCTGCCGAGGCGGGCGGCCCGCGACAGGACCAGACCATCTGAGGGTGCCTTGATCTCGGCCTTCGCCTTGCGCAGTTCCAGTTCGCGCCGCTCGGCAAGGGTCAGCGCCCGGTCGGCCTCGGCGACGGCGACGCCCTGGCGGGCGCTGGCGAGCGCGGCGTCGGCGGAGGCGGCGGCCGAAATGCGCTGGTCGAGGACGTCCTGGCCGACAATGCCCTTCTCGGCCAGCGGCCTTGTGCGGGCGAGGGCGGACTGGGCCTCGGTCGCGATGGACTCGGCTTCGGCGATGCGGCTCTTCGCCTGGGCGATCGCGGCATCGGCGCGGGCGGTCTGGGACTGGCTGCGGGCAAGGCCGATCTCGATCATGTCGGTGTCGAGCCGGGCGAGGACATCGCCGGCTGAAACGATGTCGCCCTCGTCCGCCAGCAGGGCCTCGATCCGCAAGCCTTCGACGTCGCTGCCGACGACGACGGTCTCGCGCGGCCGCAACGTGCCGGTGACGGTGACGGTGGAGACGATCTCGCGCCGCTTCGCCTTGACGACGGAGACGCTGGGGGCCTGCAGCGCGGCGGTCGCGGCCGGCGCATCCTGGGCCATGGCGCTGGCCGGCAAGGCCGCGACGGCGGCTGCCAGAAGAAGGGCGAGGGGACGCAGGGACATGGCAGGCCTCGATCTCTTGCGGGCCGAGGCCCGCCTCATGGAACGTCCGTCGCCGATCATGTCGGGTCAGGTGACCGCCGCAGGGCGGCGTGGATTCAAGCGGTGGCGGATGGCCGAGGGGCCAGAAGGCCCTCGACGATGCGCCGCAGATACGGCTCGATGGTTTCGATGTCGAAGTCCTGTTCGATCTGCAGGCGCATCACCAGACCGTCGCCGACCGACAGGAGCACGGTGAGGACGACGCCCAGATCGATGTCGGCGGCGATCTCGCCGCGGTCATGGGCCTGCTGCAGGGCTTCGCGAAAGGCCCGGCGCACTTCCATCTCGATCTCGTGGAAGCGCTTGCCAATGGTGGTGTTGCGGATGCTTTCCGAGCAGATCTCGACCATCAGCCCGCCGGTGTCGGGATCCAGCGTCTGGCGCAGATACTCCATCGCCACGGCGACGATGCGGTCGAAGATGCTGCCGGGGCCGCCGAGCAGGGCCATGCAATTGGCGGCGTTGCCGCGCTCTTCCTCGGCGATCGCCTCGATGATCGCGTCCTTGGACGGAAAATACCGGTAGAGCGCCCCGGGGCTCATCTTCGCTTCGGCGCAGATCTGCTGCATCGACGCGCCATGAAAGCCGGCCCGGGCGAAGCAGGCCCGCGCCGCAGCCAGCACCTGAACGCGGCGCTGGTCCTGGGCCGTCATCGCGGGGCCGTCGGGCAAGGGCGTGGTCGCGGGCAAGAGCAGCATCCGGGTCTGAGAGCGAACGATCGTTCTCATAGCTTCTGCTGCACTGCACGTAAAGTCGTTTGCCGGCGATGAATCGTCTGAATTCATCGCCGGCGTTGTTACGCAAGTCTTATGATAGAGGGGGGCTTCGCGCCGCCGGCCTGCGCCGGAGGCGGGTCAGTCGCCGGCCGCCGGTTCCGGCCGGGCGGATCCCTTTTTGCGTCGCATGAGCATCATCATGATCAGCGGCAGGCACCAGATCGCGATGGTGAACAGGCCGAGTCCGGCGGCGATGGGCCGCTCGAAGAAGGCCAGGAAACTGCCATCGGCCTTGATCATCGAGGTGATGAAATTCTGCTCCAGCATCGGCCCGAGGACGAGACCGAGGATCGCCGGGGCAATCGGGATATCGTTCTCGTCCATCAGGAAGCCGAGGATGCCGAAGATCAACATCAGGATGACGCCGAAGATCGAGTTGTTGATGGCGAAGGAACCGACGATGCAGAACATCAGGATGATCGGCATCAGCACCCGTTCGGGGATCGACAGGATGGTGCCGGCCGACTTGATCGCTACCCAGCCGAGCGGCAGCATGATGATGTTGGCCAGGAAGAAGACGATGAACACCGCGTATATGAGCTGCGGGTCGTTGATGAACACCGTCGGCCCCGGATTGATGCCCTTGATGTAGAGGACGCCGATTACGATCGCGGTGATGGAATCGCCGGGAATGCCGAAGACCAGCGCCGGGATCCAGGCGCCGCTGACGGCGCCGTTGTTGGACGCGCCGGACTCCACGAGGCCTTCCACATGGCCGGTGCCGAACTTCTCCGGGGTCTTGGAGAAGCGCTTGCTGACGGCGTAGGAGATCCATGCCGCGATGTCGGCGCCGGCGCCCGGAAGCGCGCCGATGGCCGTGCCGAACGCGCTGCCACGAAACACCTGGACCGGATAGCGCTTGAAGTTCTTCCACTGGCTGAGGAAGACGCCGTCGCCGCTGGACCGGGCGATGGCGGGCCGGGCGACCCGCGCCACGACCGAGCGCAGGACCTCGGAGACGGCGAAGAGGCCGATCATGGCGGGAATGAACTGGACGCCGGCCAGAAGCTCGACATTGCCGAAGGTGTAGCGCGGCTCGCCGGCAGGATTGTCGATGCCGACGGTGGCGGCGAACAGGCCGATCAGCAGCGAGATGATGCCGCGGGTCACCGAGCCCGGCGACACGAAGATCGCGCAGGAGAGGCCGAGCACGACCAGCCAGAAATACTCGAAGGAAGAGAATTTCAGCGCGACTTCCGCCAGGGCCGGAGAAGCGGTGACGAGGACGATGGTGCCGAAGATGCCGCCGATCGATGAGAACACCAGGGCCGCACCGAGGGCTTCCTCGGACCGGCCGGACCGCGTCATGCGATAGGCGTCTTCCACATAGGCGGCGCTGGCGGGCGTGCCGGGCATGCGCAGCATGGCGCCGGGAATGTCACCGGCGAAGATCGCCATCGCCGTGGCGGTGACGATCGCCGCGATGGCCGGCACCGGATCCATGAAGAAGGTGATCGGCACCAGCAGCGCCGTCGCCATGGTCGCGGTCAGGCCGGGAATGGCGCCGACGAACATGCCGAAGCAGGCGGACCCCAGGATGACCAGGAGGACATAGGGCTGGAAGACGAGCCCGAGGGCTTCCACGATAACGGACATGATCGACTACCAGAGAAATCCGAGGGCGCTGCGCGGAAGCGGAACGAGCAGCAGGCGGCCGAAGGCCTGCTGAATGACGATGGTCGCCAGGAGCGACACGACGATCGCGGTCACCGGCCGGGTGCGCAGGGTGAGCATCAAAGTGAGGATCACCACGAAGGCGGTGGGCACGAAGCCGAGCGCCTTGGAAAACAGGATGTAGAAGAGGATGAGGCCCAGCGCGACCGACAGGCCGACCAGCGACACCGGCGAACGGGCCCATTCGGCCAGCGCGAAGGCCGGCTGGTCGGTCCCGGCGATCACCGCCTTGCCGATCATGAACAGGCCGAGGCCCATCGCGACGAGGGCGATGGTGGTGGGCATGGTCTCGGCCCCGTAGGCCTGCCCCGGAATGGGCGAGAACTGCAGCGCGGAGAGGTAGATCCCGCCGCCGCACAGAAGCGCGAGAATGCCGAGGGAAAGATCGTTCAGTTTCATGGACGCGGTGACATCCTCGCCTCAGGGCCGTTCGGGAAATCGGACGGCGCCTGGCGCCGGTTCGAAGAGCGTCTCCCGCCGCAAGGGGCAGGGCAGAGGGCAGCATGCGGAGCGGTGCGACGGGACGGCCGCGGTGAATGGCAACCCATCGGGGCCGACGCATCTGCCGGTCGCGGGTGCCCGAAAAAGCAGCGGCGACGCCCGAGGGCGCCGCCGCTGTCGTCCCGTTACTTGGCCAGACCGGCTTTCTTCATGACTTCGCCGAGGCTGGCGTCGTCGTCGGCGACGATCTTCGTCGCTTCCTCGCCGGCGGCCCAGCGCATGCCGAAGCCGCGGTCGTTCATGAAGGTCTGGTACTCGTCGCTGTTGTAGGCCTTCTCGATGGCCGCCGTCAGCTTGGACTTGACGTCGTCCGGCAGACCGTCGGGGCCGACGACCGTGCGCCAGACTGCGAGGGTCCAGTCCGAGCCGGTGGCTTCCTTCAGGGTCGGCACGTCCGGGAAGGCTTCCTGGCGTTCGGCCGCCATGGTGGCCAGCGGACGCACGCGCTCGGCGTCGATCATCGAGCGGCCTTCGGCCAGCGACGACGGCACGATGTCCACGCCGCCGGCGACCATGTCGGTGATGCCCGGTGCCGCGCCCTGGCTCGGAACCCAGGTCACCTGATCGGGTGCGAGGTCTTCCGACAGGAGCCAGCCGGCGAGGCCGAGATGCCAGATGCCGCCCTGGCCGGTGCCGGAGCCCTTGAAGGTGCCCTTCGGCTCCGACTTGAGCGCCTCGAGCAGCTTCTCGAGGGAATCATATTCGGAATCGGCCGAGACCATGACGCCGCCCGGATCGGCATTGACCATGGCGAGGATGTCGAAATCCTCGTAGGTCAGCTCGGTCAGGCCCTGCCAGTGCATCATGTCGATCTCGATCGTCATGATGCCCAGCGTGTAGCCATCGGGCTCGGCATTGGCGATGGCGCTGTGGCCGACGACGCCCGAACCGCCGGTGCGGTTCACGACATTGACCGGAACGCCCAGCTCTTCCTGCAGCAGCGAGGCGAAGATGCGGCCCACCGCATCGGTGCCGCCGCCGGCGCCCCAGGGCACGATCATCTGGATCGGCCGGTCCGGATATTCCTGTGCGGTCGCTGCGCCGGCGCCGAGCAGCGTCGTGCCCATCAGGGCCGCGGCGAGGGTCATCAAGGTGCGTCTGTACATGGATCCTCCCAGATCAGTTGCGCGGCAGTACCGGATGACTGCCCGCCAGAGGCAGGATGTCTGCCCCGTCTCCCCTTCTCGAAGCGCCGTCTTGCGGCGACGCCTCAACTCCGGCTGCGACTATCGGTGCCGCAACGCGCCATGTCAATGTATACGTTACGCCCTTGTGCCGGCCGCTCCTCCGCTATTCGGCGGCTTCCTGGTAGGCCTCCATGGGCGGGCAGGAGCAGACGAGGTTGCGGTCGCCATAGACGTTGTCGACCCGGTTGACCGGCGCCCAGTACTTGTCGACCCGGAAGGCTCCGGGCGGGAAGCAGGCCTGCTCGCGGCTGTAGGGACGATCCCAGTCGCCGACCAGATCCTCCACCGTGTGCGGGGCGTTCTTCAGCGGGTTGTTGTCGCGGTCGATCCGGCCTTCCTCGATGGCCCGCGCTTCCTCGCGGATCGCCAGCATGGCGTCGCAGAAGCGGTCGAGTTCGGCCTTGGGCTCGGATTCGGTCGGCTCGATCATCAGCGTGCCGGACACCGGCCAGCTCATGGTCGGGGCGTGGAAACCGCAATCGACCAGCCGCTTGGCGACGTCGTCGACGCTGACCCCGGCGCTGTCCTGCAGGATGCGGGTGTCGATGATGCACTCATGCGCGACCCGGCCGTTCTTTGCCTTGTAGAGCACCGGATAGGCGTCCTGCAGGCGGCGGGCGATGTAGTTGGCGTTGAGGATCGCCACCTTGGTCGCCTGGGTCAGGCCGGCGCCGCCCATCATCAGGCAGTAGCTCCAGGAGATCGGCAGGATCGAGGGCGAGCCGAAGGGCGCCGCCGAGACCGGGCCGGCCTCGCCGCCGGTCTGCGGGTGGCCGGGCAGATGCGGCGCCAGATGCGACTTGACCGCGATCGGCCCCATGCCCGGACCGCCGCCGCCATGGGGGATGCAGAAGGTCTTGTGCAGGTTGAGATGGCAGACGTCGGCACCGATGTCGCCGGGCCGGGCGAGGCCGACCAGGGCGTTCATGTTGGCGCCGTCGAGATAGACCTGGCCGCCATGGGCGTGGACGATGTCGCACAGCTCGGCGACGCTCGCCTCGAACACGCCGTGGGTCGAGGGATAGGTGATCATGCAGGCGGCGAGATTGTCCGCATGCTTTTCCGCCTTGGCGCGGAAATCCTCGACGTCGATATCGCCGTTCTCGGCCGAACGCACCGGCACGACCTTCATGCCGGCCATCTGCGCCGAGGCCGGATTGGTGCCGTGGGCCGAGGTCGGGATCAGGCAGATGTCGCGATGGGTGTCGCCGCGCGCGTGGTGATAGGCGCGGATGGTCAGGAGCCCGGCATATTCGCCCTGCGCGCCGGAATTGGGCTGCATCGACACGGCGTCGAAGCCGGTGATGACGCAGAGCTTGGCCGACAGGTCGTCGATCAGCGCCTTGTAGCCGAGCGCCTGGTCCTGCGGCACGAAGGGATGCAGCTCGGCGAATTCCGGCCAGGTGATGGGCAGCATCTCCGCCGTGGCGTTGAGCTTCATCGTGCAGGAGCCGAGCGGGATCATCGAGCGGTCCAGCGCCAGATCCCGGTCGGAGAGCCGGCGCATGTAGCGGGTCATCTCGCTCTCGGCCCGGTTCATGTGGAAGACCGGATGGGTCATGTAGTCGCTGGTGCGCAGCATGCCGTCGGGCAGCCGGTAGCCCATCTCGAAATCATCGGCTGCGAAATCGCCGCCGAAGGCCCGCCAGACCGCCTCCAGATTGCCCGGGCGGGTGCGCTCGTCGATGGTGATGCCAATGCGGTCGTCGCCGATCTTGCGCAAATTCACGCCGCCGGCCACCGCCGCGTCGAGGATCACCCGCTGCAGCCGCCCGACCTCGACAGTCATCGTATCGAAGAAGGCGTCCGGCTCGATGGTGTAGCCGAGTTTCTCCAGGCCGGTGGCGAGGAGTGCGGCGCGCTGATGCACGCGCTGCGCGATCGCCTTGATGCCGGTCGGGCCGTGGAAGACGCCGTACATGGAGGCCATGACGGCGAGCAGCACCTGGGCGGTGCAGATGTTCGACGTCGCCTTCTCGCGGCGGATGTGCTGCTCGCGGGTCTGCAGGGCCAGACGGTAGGCGCGGTTGCCGCGCGAATCCACCGACACGCCGACGATGCGGCCGGGCATGGCGCGCTTGTGGGCGTCCTTGACCGCCATGTAGGCTGCATGCGGGCCGCCATAGCCCATCGGCACGCCGAAGCGCTGCATGGAGCCGACGGCGATGTCGGCGCCCATGTCGCCGGGCGTCTTGAGGAGGGCCAGGGCCAGCGGATCGGCGGCGACGATGGCCAGCGCGTTCTCGGCATGGAGCGCGGAGAAGGTCGCGGTGAAGTCGTGGACGTGGCCGTAGGTGCCCGGATACTGGACGATGGCGCCGAAGACGTCGGAGGGGACGAGATCCGTCATCGGGTCGCCGACCACGACCGACAGTCCGAGCGGCTCGGCACGGGTGCGGATCACGCCGATGGTCTGGGGATGGCAGTCGGCGTCGACGAAGAAGACGTCGCGCTTCGACTTGGAAACCCGATGGGCCATGGCCATCGCCTCGGCCGCGGCCGTTGCCTCGTCAAGCAGCGAGCTGCTGGCGATGTCGAGGCCGGTGAGGTCGCAGATCATCGTCTGGAAGTTCAGCAGCGCCTCGAGCCGGCCCTGGCTGATCTCCGGCTGGTAGGGCGTATAGGCCGTGTACCAAGCCGGGTTCTCCAGGATGTTGCGCTGGATAACCGGCGGCGTGATCGTGCCGTAATAGCCCTGGCCGATCAGCGAGACGAGCTTGACGTTCATGTCGGCGGTCTCGCGCAGCGCGTCGAGGGCCTGGCGCTCGGTCATCGGCGTGCCCCAGTCCAGGGGCTCGGCCTGCCGGATCGAGGCCGGGACGGTCTGGTCGATCAGCGCATCCAGGCTGTCGACGCCGAGCAGGGCGAGCATTTCGTCCATCTCGGCGGGAGACGGGCCGATATGGCGCCTGTTGGCGAAGTCATACGGATCGTAGTCGGTGAATTCGGTGCCCATGCTGTTCAGTCCTCACCCGACCATCGCCTTGTAGGCGGCCTCGTCCATGAGCGCCTCGGCGGCGGAGGGATCGGACAGCTTCATCTTGAAGAACCAGCCGGCCTCCTGCGGGTCGTTGTTGACGATGGAGGGGTCGTCGGCGATCGCCTGGTTGACCTCGGTGATCTCGCCGTCGAGGGGCGCGTAGATCTCGGAGGCCGCCTTGACCGATTCCACCACGGCGGCGTCGTCACCCTTGGCGAAGCTGGCGCCGACCGCCGGCAATTCGACGAAGACGAGGTCGCCGAGCTGGGTGGTGGCGTGTTCGGTGATGCCGACCGTTGCGATGTCGCCGTCGATCTGCAGCCACTCGTGTTCCTCGGTGAACTTCAACATGTAAACGTCCTCTCGCTTCAGCGGCGCTTGTAGCCGGGTGTGACGAAGGGCAGGGGGGTGACGGTCACGGCCAGCCGCTTGCCACGGACTTCCGCAAAAAGCCGGGTGCCCGATCCGGCCTGTTCGGCCGGAACGTAACCCATGGCGACCGGCGCCTCCAGTGTCGGACCGAAACCACCGGAGGTGACGGTGCCGACCGGGGCGCCGCCCTCGGCCTCGGCGAACAGGCTGGTGCCGCCGCGCACGGGGGCCCGGCCTTCCGGCAAAAGGCCGACGCGGCGCCGGGTCGCACCCTCGGCGAGCTGCTTCAGGATGGTGTCGGCACCGGGGAAACCGCCCTCGCGGTCGCCGCCAGCCTTGCGGACCTTCTGCATCGACCATTCCAGCGCGCCCTCGACCGGGGTCGTCGTGGTGTCGATGTCGTTGCCATAGAGGCAGAGCCCGGCTTCCAGACGCAGCGAGTCGCGAGCACCGAGGCCGATCGGCTCCACCGTCTCAAGCGCCAGCAGCGCTTTCGCCAGCTTCTCGGCGGCGTCGGCGGGAACCGAGATCTCGTAGCCGTCCTCGCCGGTATAGCCGGAGCGCGAGACGATGCAGGCGGCGCCGAGGAGGTCGAGCGCCCGCACGTCCATGAAGCGCATCTCGGCGACGGCCGGGTTCAGCGTGGCAAGCGCCGCCTCGGCAGCGGGTCCCTGCAGGGCCAGAAGCGCGCGGTCGGTCAGGGGCTCGACCTCGCACGTATCCTCGAGCCCGGCGCGCAGATGGGCGATGTCCTGCTCCTTGCAGGCGGCGTTGACCACCAGGAAGAGATGGTCGCCGCGATTGGCGATCATCAGATCGTCGAGAATGCCGCCGTCGGAACCGGTAAAGACCGCATAGCGCTGACGGCCCTCCTTCAGCCCGGCGACATCGACGGGCACCAGCGTTTCCAATGCCAGCGCGGCATCGGCAAGACCGCCGGATTTCGGCCGGATCGCCACCTGGCCCATATGCGAGACGTCGAACAGGCCGGCGGCGGCGCGGGTGTGGAGATGCTCCTTCATGACGCCGGCGAGATATTGCACCGGCATGGAATAGCCGGCGAAGGGTACCATCCGGGCGCCGAGCGCCACATGCAGGGCGTCGAGCGGCGTCGTGTGCAGGGCGTTGGTCTCGGCCAAGGGTAAGCTCCTCTTCAGGGGCGCCGGCTGGGAGGCGGGCACCGTCGCGCGCGACGATAGCGATCTTCGCTGCGCCCGTCATCGGCAGCCGCACCGTTCCCACGTTGCCCGGCGGTCAGCCCATGAAGGCGGTGAGAATCCGGGACAGGCCGGGGAAGGCGGCGACGAGGGCAAGGCCGACGAGGCTGGTCAACAGGAAGGGGATCGCTCCCATGGCGATCTTTTCCAGCGACAGGCGGGTGATGTTGGCGGCGACGAAGAGATTGATGCCGACGGGCGGCGTGAACAGGCCGATCGCCAGATTGACCATCAGGAGGACGCCGAACCACACCGGGTCCCAGCCGAGCTCGCGCACCACCGGCAGGAAGATCGGCAGGGTGATGAACATGATGGTGATGGCATCCATGAACATGCCGGCAACCAGCACCACCGCCATGATGACGAAGAGGATCACCCACTGGTTGTCGCTGAGGCCCAGCAGCACCGAGGAATATTTGCCGACGAGGTCGTCCACCGTGACCACCCAGCCGAACAGGCTGGCGAAGGCGACGACCAGCATGACCACGGCCGAGGAGGAACTGGCCTCGACGAGCGCCGCGTAGAGGGTGCGCCAGGTCAGGGTGCGGTAGACGAACAGGCCGACGAGAAGCGCATAGACCGTGGCGACGATCGCCGCCTCGGTCGGGGTGAAGATGCCGGCATAGATGCCGCCGAGAATGACCACCGGGGTCAGCAGGCCCCAGAAGGCGTCGACGAAGGAACGCGCCAGCCGCTCGCCATAGGGACGGTCGGCATAGGGCGGCGGGACGAGTGACGCGAGGCCGGCGCCGGACCGGGCGGCCGTGCGGGCGCGGTCGGCGAAGGGCAGGGTCAGCAGCATCAGCACACCCATGACCATGCCCGGGACGATCGCCGCGATGAAGAGCTCGGCGATCGAGGTTTCGGCGATGACGCCGTAGATGACGAGGCCGATCGAGGGCGGAATGACGATCGACAGGGCCGCGCCGGTGCACACAAGCGCCGCCGCGAAGGGCCGCGGATAGCCGTCCTCGGCCATGCCCTTGATGATCAGCGGACCGATGGCGGCGACCGAGGCGGGGCCGGAGCCGCTGACGGCGCCCCAGAACAGGCAGACCACCGTGCCGACGATCCCCATGCCGCCCGGCAGCGCGCCGACCAGCACGCGGAAGAAGCGGATCATCCGCTCGGCGATACCGACCGTGCCCATCAGCGTGCCGGCGAGGATGAAGAAGGGGATCGCCAGCAGCGAGAATTTCGAGATGCCGCTGGCCAGGAGGTCGCCGACGAGATCGAGGCCGAAGCCGATCGCCCACATGGCGTAGAGCGAGGAGAGGCCGAGCGCGAAGGCGACCGGCACGCGCAGGAACAGAAGGACGAAGAACAGGAGCACCATCTGGGTGCCCGGATCGAGATCAGGCATGCCGCTCGTCCCCGGCGCGCAGGGCGCGGTCGAAGCCCAGCGTGTGCTGGACGAGGCGCAGGGCGATCAGCAGGAAGCCCAGCGGCAGGCCGAGCGTGTAGTACCAGGCCGGGACCTGCAGGCCGGGCGAGGTGACGCCGCTGGCATATTGATGCGCGACGAGGCCGTAGCAGTGCCAGGCCGACAGGCAGAGCAGGAAGACCGAGAGACCGGTGGAGAGCCACAGGCCGACGCGGCGCCCGGCCGGCGGCAAAAGGTCGGCGAACAGGGTGACGGCCAGATGTTCGCCGCGGCGAGCGGCGATGGCGGCCCCGAAGATGGTCAGCAGAAGAAAGCCGTTGAGGAGGATCTCCTGTGTGGCGGCGAAGGAATAGCTGGTCAGATAGCGCACGACCACGTTGAGGAAGCCGATCCCGGTCATCACCAGGAAGATCACCGCGCAGACGATCTTCTCCGCATCCTCCAGAACTGCGCGCATCGACATATCCAGCTTGCCGGCAGGGTGGGACGGGCGGCGTTCCAAAGAACGCCGCCCTTCAGGCGATCAGTTCGCGGGCTTGGCGGCGTCGCCGCCGGAATTCGCGACGGTATCCTCGAACAGCGCCACCAGCTCCGGGCCGACCTTCGCGGCCCAGGTGTCGTAGGCCGACTTGGTCGCCTGGCGGAAGGCGTCGATCTCCTCGGCGTTCGCCTCGTAGACCTCCATGCCCTTTTCCTTCAGGAACTCGATGCCCGAGGCGGTGTCCTCGCGGGTGATCTTCTTCTGGTAGGCCATCGCCTCCTCGGCGGCGGCGCGGACCATCTCCTGGCGCTCGGCGTCCCAGCTGTCCCAGAGCTTCTGGCTGACGCCGACGAAGATCGGATCGTAGGAATAGTGCCAGGGGGTGATGTACTTCTGCACCTCGTAGACGCGCTGCGGGATGATCACCGCGCCGATCGGGTTCTCCTGGCCATCGACGACGCCCTGCTGCAGGGCCGAGAAGGTCTCGGTCCACTGCATCTGCTGCGGGTTGGCGCCCAGCGCGTTCATGACGTCGATATACATCGGGCCGGCGACGCGCATCTTCAGACCCTTGAGGTCGTCCGGCGTCTTGATCGGGTGGACGTTGTTGGTCACCTCGCGGAAGCCGTTCTCGCCCCAGGCAAGGACGACGATGCCGTGGCCGGCCATGATCTCTTCCATGCGGTCGCCGGGCGCGCCCGACGTGGTGGCGTCGACGTCGTCATAGTCGGTGTAGAGATAGGGCAGCGAGAACACCGCCATCTCGGGCACCAGCGGGGTGACGTTGATCGCCGAGGTGACGACGAAGTCGAGGGCGCCGCGGCCGACCATCTCGGCCTGCTTCATCTGGTCGCCGCCGGTCAGCTGGGCGTTCGGGAAGATGCGGATGTCGAGTTCGCCGCCGCTCTTTTCCTGGAGCAGCTCGTTGAACTTCTCGGCGCCCTTCTGCCAGGTCGTGGTGTCGTTGGTGTTGTGGGACAGGCGCAGCGTCTCGGCGAAGGCCGGCGTCAGCTGCAGGGCGGCAAGCGTGGTGGCGATGGCCGTTGCGGCCACGAGTCTGGCGAATTTCAAGGTCGGTCCTCCCCGATCGAATGAAGTCAAAGGCCGGCTCAACCTCCCGAGCATCCACATGGTGGACCATCGACCTTGTAAGCGGGGCAAACATTGCCAGCATGCCGGACCGCTTGCAACCGGATATCCTTTGCTCGACAATGTGCCGTGAGAAACGGCATCCATAATGTGGACATCGGGGAGGCGCGATTGGGTGGAGATCAACCCGTCGCACGCGAGATCGGCGGAGCCCAGAGCGTCGACCGGGCGCTGGCGCTCCTGTCGCTGATCAGCCGGCACGCCGGCGGCGTGTCGCTCTCCACCGTGGTCGAGGAAAGCGGTCTCAACCGCGCCACCGCACGGCGGCTTTTGCTGGCGCTGATGCGCTCGCGTCTCGTCGAGCAGGAACCGGTCAGCCGGCGCTACCATCTCGGCGAGGAGGCATTCGTTCTCGGCGTTATGGCCTCGCGCCGCTACGGCCTGCTCGATGTCGCGATGGAGAGTCTCATTGCCCTGTCGGCGCGCAGCGGCGACACGAGTTTCCTGTCGGTGCGGCGCGATGCCTTCGCGGTCTGCCTGCACCGCGAGGAGGGCGCCTATCCGATCCGCACCCATGCGCTGGAGGTCGGCGACCGCCATCCGCTCGGCGTCGGCGGCGGATCGCTGGCGATCCTCGCGACGCTGCCGGACGCGGAGATCGAGCGGGTGCTGGCCGCCAATCGCGAGATCATGGCGGCGGGCTATCCGCTCTATTCGCCGGAGATCATCCGCGAGCATGTGGCGCTGACCCGTGCGCGAGGCTTCGCGGTCAATCCGGGTCTGGTGCTGCCGAACTCCTGGGCCATCGCGAAGGTGGTGCATTATCCCGACGGCCGGGTCGCCGGCGCGCTCAGCCTCTCGGCCATCGACAGCCGCATGGGCGAGACCCGGCAAGGCGAGCTGGCGTGCCTCATCGACCACGAGGTCAAGGCCGTCGAAGCCCGGTTGCGCCAGATGTTCGCGCCCGACGGCCCGCGACAGGACAACACGAGACCGCAGACGACGTCACCGGCGGACAAGCGCGCCGCAGCAACCGGCCCCGCAAGCGGGCAGGCCGCTTCACGGTTCGAACTCGAAAGGATCAGGCAATGAGCAAGGCACAGATGGTCGGCTGGTCGCACAGCCATTTCGGCAAGTCCGAGGCGCCGACGACCCAGGCGCTGATGGGCGAGGTCGTCGCCCCGGCGCTGGAGCATGCCGGGATCGGCGCCGAAAGCGTCGACGGCGTCTTCGTCGGCGTCATGAACAACGGCTTTTCCAAGCAGGACTTCCAGGGCGCCCTCGTCGGCATGGCCCATGAGGGGCTCGGCATGGTGCCGGCTGTGCGGATGGAGAATGCCTGCGCCACCGGCTCTGCCGCCCTCTACAGCGCCATCGACTTCATTGAATCCGGCCGCGGGCGGATCGCGCTGGTGGTCGGCGCCGAGAAGATGACGGCGATCCCGACGGTCCAGACCGGCGACATCCTGCTGGGGGCGAGCTACCGCGAGGAGGAGGCCGAGGTCGAGGGCGGCTTTGCCGGCCTGTTCGGGCGGATCGCCCAGCAATATTTCCAGAAATACGGCGACCGCTCCGAGGAACTGGCGATGATCGCCGCCAAGAACCACAAGAACGGCATGGCCAATCCCTACGCCCACATGCGCAAGGATTTCGGCTTCGAGTTCTGCAACACGATCTCCGACAAGAACCCCTATGTCGCCGCGCCGCTGCGGCGCACCGACTGTTCGCTGATCTCCGACGGCGCGGCGGCGATCGTTCTGGCCGACGAGGAGACGGCGGCCGGCCTCGAGCGGGCGATCGCCTTCCGCGCGCGCCGCCACATGAACGACGTCCTGGCGCTCAGCCGCCGCGACGCGACCGAGTTCGCCGGCGCGCGCCGGGCCTGGTCCCGGGCGCTGGAGGATGGCGGCGTGTCGCTGGACGATCTCGACTTCGTCGAGACCCATGACTGCTTCACCATCGCCGAGATGATCGAATACGAGGCGATGGGCCTCGCCGAGCCCGGCCAGGGCTACCGGGTGATCCGCGACGGCGTGTCGGCCAAGGACGGCCGGCTGCCGGTGAACCCGTCGGGCGGGCTGAAGTCGAAGGGCCATCCGATCGGCGCCACCGGCGTCTCGATGCATGTGATGGCGGCGATGCAGTTGATGGGCGAAGCCGGCGACATGCAGGTGCCGGAGGCGAAGATGGCCGGCGTCTTCAACATGGGGGGTGCCGCTGTCGCCAATTACGTCTCCATCCTGGAGCGTGCCAAGTGACGACGGGCGTCCTGACCGGCGACCCGAAGGGCGGCGTCGCGCCGCAATCGACGCGGGTCGCCAATCTCGCGCATTTCCTGACGCGGGCCGCCCGCCGCCTCGGCGGCGAGGTCGGCCTCGTCTGGGGCGAGACGGAATGGAACTGGGCGGAGATCGACGCGCGGGCCTCGGCCATGGCGGCGGCGCTGCGCGATCGCTACGGCGTGGAGAAGGGCGACCGGATCCTGGTGCAGTCGCAGAACTGCAACCAGATGTTCGAATCCATGTTCGCCTGCTTCCGCCTCGGGGCGGTCTGGGTGCCGACGAATTTCCGCCAGACGCCCGACGAGGTCGCCTATCTCGCCAGGGCCAGCGGCGCGACGGGGATGATCTGCAACGCCGCCTTTCCCGATCATGCCGCAGCCTGCCGGGCGGCCTGTCCCGATCTCGGCTTCGTCGTCGCGATCGGTGCGGCCGCATTCGGCGAGGATTACGACACGCTGGTTGCCGCCCATCGCGGGGTCGCGGTGGCGAATGCGACGGTCGATCGCGACGATCCCTGCTGGTTCTTCTTCACCTCGGGCACGACAGGTAGGCCGAAGGCGGCGGTGCTGACCCACGGCCAGATGTCCTTCGTGGCGACCAACCATCTCTGCGATCTGATGCCCGGCACCGGGCCGCGCGACGCCTCGCTGGTGGTCGCGCCGCTGTCGCACGGCGCGGGCGTCCATCAGCTGACGCAGGTTGCGGCGGGGGCGAAGACGATCCTGATGCCGACCGAGCGCTTCGACATCGCCGCCGCCTGGCGCCTCGTCCAGGAATGGCGCGTGACGAACATGTTCACCGTGCCGACCATCCTGAAGATGCTGGTCGAGCATCCGGCGGCCGCCGAATACGACCATTCCTCGCTGCGGCACGTGATCTATGCCGGCGCGCCCATGTACCGCGCCGACCAGAAGAGGGCGCTGGAGACGCTCGGCCCGGTGATCGTGCAGTATTTCGGGCTGGGCGAGGTGACCGGCAACATCACGGTCCTGCCGGCCCACGAGCATTCGGCCGACGACGCGGCGGCGCGCATCGGCAGCTGCGGCTACGAGCGCACCGGCATGGCGATCTCTATCCAGGATGAGGCGGGCGCCGAACTCGGGCCGAACGAGACCGGCGAGATCTGCGTCACCGGCCCGGCGGTTTTCGCGGGCTATTACGACAACCCGGACGCCAATGCGAAGGCGTTTCGCAATGGCTGGTTCCGCACCGGCGATCTCGGCCATCTCGATGCCGAGGGCTATCTGTCGATCACCGGCCGTGCGTCGGACATGTATATTTCCGGCGGCTCCAACGTCTATCCGCGCGAGATCGAGGAGAAGATCCTCACCCATCCGAAGATCAGCGAGGTCGCTGTCCTCGGCGTGCCCGATCCGGTCTGGGGCGAGGTCGGCATCGCGGTCTGCGTGACTGTCGCCGGCGAAAGCGTCGGCGAGGCCGAGCTCGGGGCGTTCCTCGACGGCAAGATGTCGCGCTACAAGCTGCCCAAGCGGTTCGTCTTCGTCGACGAGATGCCGAAATCGGCCTATGGCAAGATCACCAAGAAGCTGGTGCGCCAGGCGCTGGAAGAGCGCGGGCTTCTGGATGGCGAGTGCGCGGCGTGAGCATCGGGCCAGTCCTCCGTCCGGCGATGTCCGCGCGAACGGAGCCGACGTGACGGCGCCCCGGCGGATCGTCCACCCGGGCCCGGAGGCGACCCAGAGATCCTGCGTCGCGCCGGCGCGCGCGGTGCCGCTCGACTTCACCGTGCCGGCCGGCGAGATCGTCAATGCCGGGATTGCCGCGGGTCTTGCCGCGGCGGGCTGCGACGGTGCCTGGGTCGACCTGTCCGGCGGTCGCTTCGCGCCTTTCCGCTATGTGATGCCCGCGGGCTCGCCCGGCCCGAGCCATGTGGCCTGGTACAGCGAGACCTTCGCGCCCGAGGGCATCGTCACCGTCGAGGCGGCCGGTGCCATCGTCGGCTGGCGCGACGGCGAACCCTTCCTGCACTGCCACGGCATCTGGACCGATCCGGCCGGCGACCGGGCGATGGGGCACATGCTGCCGCTCGACACCCGCACGGCCGAACCGCTGCGCGTGCGCGGCACCGGGCTCGTCGGTGCCAGCTTCGTCGCGCGGCACGACGCCGAGACCAATTTCACCCTGTTCGCCGCCGAAACGATGTCGCGCGACGGCGTGTCCGGATCCGCTACCGGCAACGGTCCGCATGCGCTGGCCGTCACCCTGCGGCCGAACCAGGACGTGGGCACCGCCATCGCGGCGATCTGTGCGGAACGCGGGATCGCCGACGCGCGCCTCTTCGGCATCGGCAGCCTCAACGGCGGGAGCTTCACAAACGGCCCGGCGATGGATTCCTATGCGTCGGAACTGCTGATCCGCGACGGCCGGATCGAGGCCGGCACGTTCGAGCCGCGGCTCGACGTCAGCGTGGTGGCGATGGACGGCACGATCTTCGAGGGCCGGCTCGTCCATGGCGACAATCCGGTCTGCGTGACCTTCGAACTGGTGATCCTGCCGGTCGCCGCGTGAGACGCATCGCTCCTCGCGCCGGGCAGGAAGCTACGCTTCCGATGGATCGAACCCGCCGCTGGTTCATTTTCCCGGTCGTGACAGCGGCGTTGCCGCGGCCGGATGATCCCGCATCCCGGCGCGTCCCTTGAGGGGTGGTCATTGCGGAGAGCGCGGACAGGGGCAATGATCCCGGCTCCGGCTTGGGAACGAGGTCTCATGTTTCGTGTCGCGTCCTACAATATCCGCAAGAGCGTCGGCACCGACTGGCGCCGGCGGCCGAAGCAAATTCTCGACGTCCTCACCGAACTCGATGCCGATATCGTCGCGCTGCAGGAGGTCGACCGCCGGCTCGGCGACCGGCTGTCGTCCCTGTCGCCGAGCCTGATCGCGGAGATGACGCATTTCCGGCCGATCCGCTTCGGCGTGCGGCCGGGCAGCCTCGGCTGGCACGGCAATACGATCCTGGTGCGCAAGGACGTCGAATTGCTGCGCCGCAAGCGGCTGGTGCTGCCGGCGCTGGAGCCGCGCGGCGCGGCGCTGGCCGATCTGCAGATCGGCGATCTGAAGATCCGGGTCGTCGGCATGCATCTCGGCCTTGTCGGGCTGTGGCGCAAGCGGCAGGCCCGCGCGGTACTCGACCAGTTGGCCAGCCTCGAAGAACCGCTGCCGACGGTGATGATGGGCGATCTCAACCAGTGGAACACCGAGGGCGGGTGCCTGGCCCATTTCGCCGAGGACCATCACGTCATCGCGCCGGGCCTCAGCTTCCACTCGCAGATGCCCTTCGTCTCCTTCGACCGGATCATCACCAGCCTCGACATCCACGTGGATGCGGCGGCCGTGCACAGCTCAGAGCGGGCGCGGCTCGCCTCGGACCATTTGCCGGTCTGGGCCGATCTGTCGCTGATGGGCGCCGACGGCGATCAGAAGCGGCGGGACGTGGCGATGTCGCACGCATACTGATCGGCGAGGACCGCGCGGAAGGCCGGCGCCGTCGTGGCGAGGCCGTTCTCGACATTCAGGCCGATGCTCAGCATGTCGAGATTGAAGCTGCTGACCATGCTCCAGTCGTCGATGATCGCCAGCTTGGCGTGCATCATCCCCGGCAGATAGCCATGGACCTCGACCCCGCGGCGGGCGAGTGCGGCGGCGAAACGCTGCGAGACGAGATCGATGGCCGGATGGTCACTGACTGCCGGCAGCAGCAGGCGAACGCGCACGCCGCGCTGCCTTGCTCCGGTGAGCGCCGACCAGATCTTCCGGTCCGGAAACAGATAGGGCGTCGCCAGGTCGATGGACGTTTCGGCGTCGTGCAGCCGGCTCAGCAATGCCTGGTAGATCTGCTGGCGGGCCGGCCGCACCGGATCGCTGGTCAGGTAGTTCCAGTGGCCGGCGCCGCACGTCGCTTCGGCTGACTGGCTGCGGCTCCGGCGCGCCGAAATGCCGCTGGCATAGGCCCAGGCGGTCTCGAAGGCGGCGAGGGCCGCCGGCACGATCGGGCCCTCGATGCGCACCATCGTGTCACGCCAGTCCGCCATGCGGTCGGAATAGCAGGCGCCGCCGGCCATCATCCGGCGCCCGTCGGCGATGGCCGACTTGCGGTGCAGGCGGTGCATGCCGCTGATCGGATTGCGCAGAAGCCGGCTCAGCGGATTGTAGCGGACGAGTTCACCGCCGGCCTGCCGGAACGCGGCGCCCAACGGGCTCCGGGCCAGTTCGGCACTGCCGAAGGCATCGACGAGCAGGCGGACGTGGACGCCGCGCCGGGCGGCGTTGGTCAGGACATCCATCAGCCGGGTGCCGATCGTGTCCGCTCCGAAGATGTACTGCTCGATCGCAAGGCTTGTGCGGGCGCCGTCGCACAGCTCCAGCACCGCCGGCCAGATCGTTTCGTTGTAATGGAAAACCTGCCACTGCGACGGCCCGGCCGGCCCGGGCGCGATGGGCATGGCCTGCGGAATCTCGGGGTCGGTGCAACTCATCTCAACCATTCACGGACCCATGCCCGGTTTCGTCCTTCGCATCCAACTGTCCGCAACAGGATGGCCGGGCGAAGGTTGCGCCATGACGGCGGCATTTTCGCAATGTCCGGCTGCGGGTAAGTCGGGGGCGGCACACCAGCGGCCGCGGCCCCGCATGTTCGTGCCGCCCTATCGATGATTGCGAAAGCGCAGCCGGTCCTCCCAGCGCAGGGCATGCGCGACGATGGTGGGCAGATCGTCGTATTTCGGTGTCCAGCCCAGCGTCTCGCGAGCGGTGCTGCCGTCGGCGACGATCATCGCCGGATCGCCGGCCCGGCGGCCGGCCGAGCGGATATCGAAATCCTGGCCGTGCACCCGGCGCACGGTCTCCAGCACCTCGCGGACCGAAAAGCCGCGGCCATAGCCGACATTGCTGAGCAGGCTCTCGCCGCTCCGGCGCAGATAGGCGATGGCGTCGAGATGGGCGGCCGCAAGGTCGGTGACGTGGATGTAGTCGCGCACCGCCGTGCCGTCCGGCGTCGGGTAGTCGCTGCCGAAGATGCTGACGTGATCGCGCAGGCCGAAGGCGGTCTCGCAGGCGACCTTCACCAGATGCGTCGACGAATGGGTGGATTCCCCGGCGCGGCCTTCGGGATCGGCGCCGGCGACGTTGAAATAGCGCAGGGCGGCGTAGCGCATCGGATGGGCACGGGCGACATCCTCCAGCATCATCTCGGTCATCAGCTTGGACCGCCCATAGGGCGAGACCGGCCGCAGTTCGGCGGTCTCGCGCACCGGCTCGCTGCCCGGCATGCCGTAGATGGCGGCGCTGGAGGAGAACACGAAATGCGGGACGCCGTGGCGGACGGCGGTCGCGATGAGGAGATGCGAGGCGACCGTGTTGTTGGCGTAGTAGCCCAGCGGATCGGCCACCGATTCTTCGACGAGAAGCGAGCCGGCGAGATGCAGCACCGTCTCCGGCCTGTGCTTGGCAAACACGGCCTCGAGGAAGACGGCATCGCCGATGTCGCCCTTCGCGAATGTCACGTCTTCGGGGATGGCCCAGTCGAAGCCGGTGCTCAGATCGTCCACGACCACGACTTCTTCACCCCGGGCAAGGAGCCCGAGGGTCATGTGGCTGCCGATATAGCCGGCGCCGCCGGTCACGAGAACGCTCATCCTGTTCCTCTCGCCGCCTCGGCCCGACAAGGGCCCGGCCTTTGCGGCGCACAGTGTCGCGAACCCGCTCTGCGGCGCAAGAGGCGCGATGCGCGGCGCGCGCTGGGATCGTCGCAGAAGGGACGCGCGGCTCGATGCGCTTCCCTAACGGATACTGGCGGGCGTCGCCCGTCCCACTAGCTGCGGTCGTCAGGCCGGCAGCGGTGCCGCCGCATCGCGTCGGCGGCAAATCGAAGGCGACGCGTCATGCCAAGGACCGGGAACTTCCAGAGCCGTCTCTTTCCGTTGCCACGGCGTTGCATGGTCGCGCCCGCCCTGATCGCGATGCTGCTGATGGGCGTTGCCCCGGCGACCGCCCAACGCTCCGACGATGGCTTGCCAGACGCGGAGACCGGCGCTTCGTCCGAGGCTGCCGACGATACCGCCAACGCGCCGCTGTCCGGCGACGAAGCCGCCGAGCGTCCTGTCACCGCGATTCCGTTGCCGGAGCGGCGTCCCGCCGGTCGCAAGGCCGTATCGCCCGCAGCAGACACACCCACCGATCAGAGCGACCGGGCGACGCCAGCGGAGCTGCGCGACCGGGACCCGGCCATCACCCCGGAAGCCGCCGTCGCGGCGGCCGCCGCCATCGCCGACGCCAGGATCTGCGAAGACGAACTCACCCGGCGCGGCGTCACCTTCACGGTGGGCGACAGCATCAGCGAAGGCGATTGCGGTGTCCTGCGCCCGGTCGATCTCGACCGGTTGTCCTCCGGCGTGACGATCGCCCAGCCGACGCAGCTTCTTTGCCGCTCGGCGCTGGCGCTGGACATCTGGGTGGCGAGCAGCGTGGTGCCCGCGGCACAGGCGCAGTTTCCCGGCGATGCGGTCACCGCGTTTCGCCACGCCTCCACCTATGTCTGCCGCAGCCGCTCGTCCGGCAGCCGCATTTCCGAACATGCCCGCGGCAGCGCCGTGGATGTCGCCGATTTCGGCTTTGCCAGCGGGCGCCGGCTGGGCGTCGAAAAGCAGGCTGAGGGCTCACCGGCGCAGGCGTTCCAGCGCAAGATTCGCGAGGGCGCCTGCGGGCCGTTCAAGACGGTGCTGGGACCGGGCACCGACGCCGACCACGCGACCCATTTCCACCTCGACATCGCCGCCCGTCGCAACGGGGCGACCTATTGCAAGTGAGGCCGCGAGCCGTGCCGCAGGACGGGGCCGAAAGCTCCTTGGCAGCCGGAACGCGGTCAGGCGAAGGCGAGCGTCGGGGTCGGCTGCAGGTCGGCGAAACTCGCCACGACATGCTCGGCCAGGGCGTCGGCGACGGCACTGCAGCCGCGCCGCTTCATCAGCGCCACCTCGTATTGCCGCAAGGGCGGCAGGCCTTCCGCCGCGCCGAGCTTCTGCAGCGGCGCCGTGACATGGCTTTCCGGCAGGGGCGCGATGGCGAGATCGGCCAGAACGGCGGCGATCTGGCCTTGTGAGTGGCCGCTGGAATAGGCAATGCGATAGCGCACATTGGCGGCATCGAGCGCATCGAGCGCGATGGCCCGCCAGGCACAGCCGCGGCTGGCAAGCGCCAGCGGCAGCGGCTCGCGCGCAATGGCGCCGCCATGCTTCAGCCCGGCCCAGACGAGGTTTTCCGTGTGCACGATGGTCACCTTGCGCTGGCCGTATTCGCCGCAGGCCAGCACCGCCAGATCGAGCTCGCCGGCATCGCAAAGCCGGCGCAGATCGTCGCTCGAACGCAGCTTCACATCGACCTCGACCTGCGGATGGGTGGAGGCGAAACGCTTGAGGATCTGCGGCACGGCGATATAGCCGATGTCGTCGGGGGCGCCGAAGACGACGCGCCCCTCGATGCCCTGCGTCAGGAAGCGCGACACGGTCTCTTCGTTGAGGTCCATCAGGCGGCGGGCGTAGCCCAGGAACGCCTCGCCATCGCTGGTCAGGCGCACGGTGCGGCCCTCGCGCACGAACAATTCGCGGCGCAATATCTCTTCCAGCTTCTTCATCTGCAGGCTGACCGCCGAGGGCGTGCGAGCGACGCGGTCGGCGGCGCGCGAAAAACTGCCCGTGTCGCAGATGGCGACGAAGGTGCGCGCGAGATCGGTTTCGATCAGGGGAAGCTGGCTGTGCCGGGACATGCGCGGGACCGATGAGTGCAACTCACCGATCAGTTTAGATCTTATCGCTGGAATTGCCAGCGCGACTATCGCACATCCCATGGATTGATGATGATCCGCCGAAGGGGTGGCGACATGTTCGGACTGAAGATCGCAAAGCGCTCGCAGCGTGCTGGCCAGGCCATGAAATCGGCGGAACGGCTGGACCGGTCGATGTCCCTGCTCGACGCCCATATCCGCGCCGATGTCGGCGATATGGGCCGTCCGAACGAGATCGTCCCGCTGTCCGAAAGCCTGCGCTGGCGGATGGTCGAGGAAAGCCGGTTCGTCCGCTCCCTCAACGCCTTCGAATAATCCGGTACCTCGCCGCCGTCCGGCTTCGGTCGGCGGCAAGTCCGCGGCACGACACTGATCGCGCGAACGCTGCCTAGCGGGCCGCCAGCAATGGCGTTTCCACCCGCTCGCGCAGCAATTCGTCGATCCGGTCGCGCTCGCGCTGGAAGGTCGCGAGTTCCTCGCCCTCCAGCACGCGGCCCGACGGCAGCTTGATGCGCATCGGGTCGACCTTCTGGCCGTTCACCGCGAGTTCGTAATGCAGGTGGTTGCCGGTCGACAGGCCGGTCGAGCCGACATAGCCGATCACCTGTCCCTGGCGCACCCGCGAGCCGACCTTGACGCCCTTGGCGATGCCGCTCTGGTGCGAATAGGAGGTCTCGTAGCCATTGGCATGGCGCACGATGGTCTGCCGTCCGTAGCCGCTGACCCAGCCGGCCTTCTTCACCACGCCGTCGCCGGACGCCAGGATCGGCGTGCCGCCCGGGGCCGCCCAGTCGACGCCCCAGTGCGGGCGGACATAGCCGAGCACGGGATGCTTGCGACCGGTCGAGAAGGCCGAGCTGAAGCGGCCCCTGGGGACGGGCTTGCGCAACAGGAACTGCTTGGCGCTGCGCCCGTCGGCGTCGAAATAGTCGGCGCTTTCGGCGTCTTTCGGCCGGAAGCGGTAGAAGCGCCGGGAGGTCTCGCCGAAGCGGACATCGACGAACAGCATCTCGGATTCGTCGGTCGCCTCCTCCTTGCCTTCCTCCATCGAGTAGAAGACGGCGATGCGGTCGGTCGGGCTGAGGCGGGACTGCAGATCGACCTCGGTCGCCAGCATCTGCACCAGCTGCTGGCAGAGGCGGTCGTTGAGGCCATAGGCGAGCGCGGCCTGGTAGAGCCCGTCATAGACGGTCGGCATCTTGGCGCGCAGCGGCGCCTCGCTTTCGCTGCTGTCGAAGGCGGCGGCGACGGAGCCGCCCATTTCCGGGGCCTGCGCCGGCTCGAACGGGCCGTCCTCGGTTTCGGCGACGGTGCCCAGATGGCGGGTGCCGCGATAGGCGGAGAGCCGGACCACCGTGGCGGCCTCGCCGATCGTCTCGACGCCGACGCGCAGGGCGTCGCCCGGCTTCAGGGCATCGGCTTCCAGCCGCGCCGCGAGGGCCTCGACCGCCTTGCCGCTCTTGCTCTCGTCATAGCCATTGGCATCGAGCACGGCGGCGATCTTGGCGGCCTCGCGCAGCGGGATGACTTCTTCGTGGAATTCCGGCCGGTCGCTGCCGGTGTCGGGCGGCGCGAGGGAGACGTTCTCTTCGATCACGCGGAAGGCCGAGCCCGGCTCGTATTCGGCGGCGTCGCTGGTCAGGTTGAAGCGCAGCGGATCGACGGTGTTCAGAGAGGCGACCTGCACCGGCGCATAGGCGAGCGAGGGCGAGACCTGCCGCACGAGGCGCTCGGCCTCGCTGGTGCCGATGTCGTCGACGCGCTCGTAGCTGTCGGGGTCGAAGTCGAAGGGCTCGACCTTCAGCCGGACCTCGGCCTCCACGCGCGCGCCGTAGAGCTGCGCGGCCTGGCCTTCGTCGCCGGACTCCGGTTCGTCGGCGTCCGGGTCGGCAAAGATGTTGAGCGGGTCGAAGGCCGGATAGTCGATGCTGGTCTGGTGGCGGGCGCCGAGCAGCATGTTGACATAGCCGAAGGGCAGGGTGCGGATGACCTCGCGGTCGCCTTCGCGGGTCATGGTCGACAATTCGACGACCTGCCGGCTGCGGGCGACGGGCAGCGCGGTGGCGACGACGCGCTCGCCCTTTTCGTTGAGATCCTCGCTGGGAGCGAAGGCAGCCGCGAGACCGGCGGGCCGGGCGGCGCCGCGGTGGCCGTCGAGGGCGGCCGACAGGGCGATGCCCATCAGCGCCGTCGAGGTCAGGCCGGTGAGAAGCGTGCCGGCCAGCCAGCGCGCCGAGACCTGACGACGGTCGGGCTTGCGCCTTCGGTCGCTGATCAGCGGCGGCTCGTCCCCGAATGCCGGCGTGTGTTGCGGCAAGCGCACTATCCCTCTCGTCGTCGCCTCTGGATATCCCCGCTTTCGCCTTCGGCGCACAAGGTGGCGAAATATCGACCATATCCCCCGGCAAGCTGCCGCGGGTGACATGATCCATAGGGCATACAGGGCCCGCCGGCCTGTCTCAAGTCATCGTCCGTCCTTCGATCGATCTTCCACGCTTACGCGTACGCGCGCGAATCCATATACCGGAGACGGCGCGATACCGGGGAAGGGCGTGCGGAGGCCCCGGCATGGCGGGGCCGGGGTGTCGTCGATTGGAGGCGCGTCGGCGGGATGGCAGAACGCCGGTTCGCGGGGCACGGCGGTGCCTAGCGGGCGTGGTGCGGGTGGAGGGCCCGCCGCCGTTGCGCGGACCATCTCGACGCGCGGTCCGGCCCGTGTGCCTTCTGCAGCGGAGAGGATGCTGGCGCGTTCGAGGCATGGGTCCTCGGGTCGAGCCCGAGGATGACGCGCGGTGGATGGGTGAGCGCTTGTCTCGGAGGACAAAGTGGCTCCCATAGTCGGACCGATTGCGGCTCGGTGCAGCGGATGACGGGGATCTGCATCACCCAACTCAGGTGTCATCCTCGGGCTTGACCCGAGGACCCATGCCAAACCGCTGCCGCTGCACAAACGGTCGCGGGCTCACTTTTCGCGTCCCGGACCGCTGCCGCCGCGTGTGCCTCGCCGTCCCGGCGCAGGCGTCACCCTCGGCGCCATCGCCGCACACACCCCATCCCCGCGCTACCGCGCCATGGCGTGATAGTCGTCGTTGGGGCGCGTGTCGGTGGCCGAGGCGACGCGGTTGGACATGGCGAAAAACGCCGCCACCGCGGCGATGTCGAAGATGCCCCTGGTTGGGATAGCCCGCGTCGCGCAGCGCCCGCCGGTCTGCCTCAACGATGGTGTCCGGCCGCTCGGACAGCTGGACGACGAAATCCAGCATCGCGGCACGCTGGTCGTCGAGCCCGGCGGCGCGCCAGTTCTGGGCGATCGCCTCGCCGAAGCCGAGATCGCCGGAGAGCTGGCGTACGGCGGCGCCATGGGCGGTCAGGCAGTAATGGCAGTGATTGATCGAGGAGACGACGACCGCGATGATCGCGCGGTCGAGCTTCGCTCCGGCGCAACGCAGGCGAAGATATCAGGAGGTGGAAGGCCGTGAAGGATGAGCGTTGCATGGGGGAGTGCCATGGCCTCCGCAATCCGCTCGTCCGGCATGCTGGGAGGCCCATTCCAGAGCGACGCAGTCCGGATTCCATTCGAACCTCTGCAATGACGCACCCATCAGCACGCCAAACCCGGTCGTCGAACTTTCATCGAAGCTCACGGGGCGCCCATATACTGCGGGGAACGTTGTTCACCCCTTTGGCCAGGGACTAGATCCGACGGCCAGCGCCCGATTTGCAGGACTGCCCACCGTCGGCATCGGCTATGCAAGATTTCCGTCTTCACAAATCTCCAGTCCGAACAGCACTTTACCTCAGTCGTCTCGGAGCCCGCGGCCGATCCGATCCAACTTTGCGAAGTTTTTGCGACTGAGGTCGTTGACAGGTCCGGATGGGGTGGCCTATATCGCGTTCATCGACGACGGCGGTGGCGCCGGGGCGGGCCGGACGGTCCGCTGAGAACTGGTTCGGGGCAAATTGTTCTGACCGGTTCGGTTTTGCGCCGCCATCGTCATCATCTATCGAGAGCCGCTTTGCAGCGACCCTCCTCAGGGTATGACCGGACTTGTCCGGATGTCCCGCCGCCATCGTTTGTTCGGTGTCGTGCTCTTTGAAAACTGAAGATTGAGAAGAAAGAGAAGCGTGGGCGGCGGATTGTTTGCCTGGAGCTTCGTGTCGGTTTCCTTTCCGATTGCGAGGCATCCATGAGAGAACGATCGATCGTT
>NZ_JACSGS010000014.1:0-135891 GCF_014334315.1 Aurantimonas sp. DM33-3
TCTAGCGGGGCGGCCGCACCCGATCCCATTCCGAACTCGGCCGTGAAACGCCCCAGCGCCCATGATACTTCGTCTCAAGACGCGGGAAAGTCGGTCGCCGCCAGGTCTGCAAATCGCAAGTTGAAACAAGAGACCTCTTCTTCACACCACACAAAGCCCCTCGCGCTCCACAGCCGAGGGGCTTTTTGCGTTCTGGCGGTGTGTTTCAGGCATCTGATCTCATGCGGGACCCCGAGGGCGTCCGGTGGCTTGAGATGGGGTAACCCCGATGCCTCCTCGTATTCGGTGCCGTCGTGCGATTGTCGATGACGGCCCTGCGCGACCGGACAGTAGCAGCTATAGGCGCTCCGCATCAGTTGACGGCTTTTCTTCGCACCTACGGTCTCACCGGCGAACGCTGCGCGTTTAGGGCGGCTGACACCGCGGCGAGTTCGAGGATGCAGCTGCACGATCAAGAGGGCGAGCCGCGGAGGTTGGCCCGGTGTGTCCGCTACGGACGTTTTCTACACCCTCAGCACGCTCCGTTCTGCGCTCAGCGCCTGCCCACCCGACTGTAATAGCCGCGCATGAGGAGCGGGGTCAGAAACATCGGGATCTGGTAGCAGCCGACGAAGACCATCATGGCTTCCAGGGATGCGGGCGGCAGGGCGACCAGGAACAGCGCCAGATTGCGGTTGCCGGCCATCAGCGCGACGGCGCCGCCGATCGCCGGATCGCTGCCGGCACGGCGCATGGCGGTGTTGGCTACGATCTGCAGCCCGAAATTCAGCGCGAAAGCGGCCGCGAGCATGCCGGCGACCTGCAGCGGATCACGCAGCAGCATCGGCTGGATCGCGTCCATCAGGCCCAAGACCAGGGCCGCGAGCAGAAGTGCGCTGACGGCATCGAGCGTGACGATGGCGTCCGATTGGGGGGCGGGGTGCCAGATCCGCCGCACGACGACCGCCAGGCCGCCGGCCAGCGCAATGACGCCGAGAAGGCGCAGTGCGGGCTCCAGCGGCGAGATCGCCGCGCCCGGAAAGACGATCTGCAGGGGCAGCATCGAGGTGAGCGGCAAGAGGATGGTGCCCCAGACCAGCAGTCGCAGCGCCGTCATGCCGTCGAGGCCGGTGAGCGCGGCGAGGCCCGCGCCGCCGGTGATCGGCGCGGCGGCCAGGGTGAGAATGACGACGCTGGCGAGCGGTCCGCTGATACCGCCGAGGTAAAGGATCGCGGCGACGGCGAGGGGCAGCGCGAGCTGCAGGAAGAGGACCAGCGGCACGTCGCGGCGCATATGAGTGAGGGACCGTGCGATCTGCGCGGGGTCCACCCGCAGGACCGAGACGAAGAGGATCGCGGCGATCAGCGGAAACAGGCCGGCCCGCATGAGCGAGGCAAGGCCGGGAAACAGGACGCCGCCGACAAGGCCGGCCACCAGCATCCAGCGGCCATTGCGGGCGATGATCGTCAGAAGCCGTGTCATGGCGTGTCAGGCGCCTTTCTGCTCCGGCCGTCCAGATGGGGACATGCGCCTGTCACTATTCCGCCGCCTACGACGGAAAGTCTGAGCCTGCGGTTCACGCCGGGCTGGGATCTGCGGCGCCTGTCTTGCGGCGATCGCGCCGCCAAGTGGCGGCGGCCAGACAGCCGCCGATGACGGCCAGGCCGGTGAGAACGCCGTAACTGCCGATATAGCTGCCGACATGGTTGTGCACCGACGAGAACAGGGTCGGCCCCACCAGCACGCCGGCGAAGGTGACGAACATGGCGGTGCCGGTGACCGAGCCGACGGCGCGCAGGGGGCTGAGGCGCGCGACTTCGGAAAGATAGACGCCGTTCCAGCCGACGCCAGTGAGGCCGAGCAGCATGAAGGCTGCGATCACCGCGGCGAGCGGCCATTGCGGCGAGACGAAGAGGATCGTGGTCGAGACCACGGCCATCAGCGCGGCGAGGCCGGTGAGGACGGCAAGACCGCTGTGGATGCGATCGGCAACATGGCCCCAGAGCAGACGGCCGACGGCGCCCATCACCTGAACGGCGGCCAGGACCATGCCGGCTTCGACGAGGCCCATGTGCAATTCCTCCACCAGCAGTACGACGAGGAAGGCGACGAGGCAGAGCTGGATGGCGGAAAAGCAGAAGGAGGCCGCCGCCAGCATGAGCAGCGAGCGGTCGGAGCGGATGGTCGTGAGGCCGAGGCCGGCCGAGCGCAGCAGCCGGGTTGCCGGGTTCGCATGGGCATCGAGACGGGCGCGGCCGCGTTCAAGGGCCAGCATCAGCACGATGCAGGTCGCGGCCACGGCCCACAGCACCGCCCCCCATCCGAACGCCACGGCCATCGGCGCGCCGATGAGCCCGGCCATGATGCCGCCGATCGGGACGCCGGTCTGCTTGATGGAGAAGAAGAGATTGCGCCGATGCGCCGGCGAATGGCGCTGCAGGAGATCTGAGGCGGACGGGTTGATCAGCCCGTAGGAGAGGCCGATGGCCAGCGATCCGGCGATCATGCCGGCCAGATGGGGAATGCTGGCGAGAAGGCAGCCGGCGGCCGTCAGCGCCATCGCGGTCTGGCCGGTGCGGCAGGGGCCCCAGCGCGACACAACCGCGCCGCCGACCAGCGAGGACAGCATCGCGGCCAGATAGACCAGCCCGACCTGATAGCCGACAAAGCTCGACGGCACGCCGAGGGTGAGCGCGACGGCGGGGGCAAGGGCCGGCACGGTCAGCACCGCGGCGGTGCCGAGCGCCTGGATGATGGTGGTCTCGGCCAGCAGCCATGGCAGGCTCACGGCCTCGCCGGGCCGATCGGAAACGGACGCGTCTGTCGTCATGGGGTGGATGCTGCCTCTGTCGAACCCGGACGCTGTCGGCGATCCGGTTGCGGGAGCCCGGCAAGACGGGCGCCAAGATCATGCGACCTTACTAGTCTGGCAGGGTCCGCGACAATGGCCGGCGGGTTGCCGTGTCGGACGCGTTAACTTCCGCGCCGCTTGGTGATGGATGAGCCGGGGCGTAGGGACAGTTTCCTTGCGGATCTGCGCGGCCCAATTGTTCGCAGGCACCCAGCCCCGAGATCGATGTCGCCTCGTCGCTAGACGACGGTTTTCACACGGTCCCAGGTCTTCTGCAGATGCCGGGCGAGGACCTCGCCGAGCCGCTCGCCGTCGCGGGTCCGCAGGGCCACGGCCATCTCCTCGTGCTCGGCGACCGCCTTGGCCCAGGCCTCCGGCCCCTGGTTGCCGAGGAAGCGGATGCGCTTCAGCCGGCCCTGGATGGTGCCCTGCACGTCGATGAGCATGTTGTTGCGGGACAGCCGGGCGATGCCGGAATGGATCGCCTGGTTCATCTTGTAATAGGGCAGGCGCTCGCGCTTCTCGTAATAGCCGATCATGGCGTCGTGCACGGCCAGCAATTCGGCGAGCTCGTCGTCGGTGGCGCGTTCGCAGCACAGGCGGCCCGCCAGCTTCTCGAGCTCGGCCAGCACCTCCAGCATCGAGGCGACGTCCTCGGGCGACAGGCGCCGCACGACGCTGCCGCGCGACGGGCGGATGTCGATCAGCCCCTCGCCGGCCAGGGTGCGCAGCGCTTCACGCAGGGGTGTGCGCGAAACGCCGAGGCTCTGGACGAGGGCTGCCTCGTTGATTCGCGAATCCGGCGCGAGATGCCCCTCGATGATCATGTCGCGGATCCGCCCGGCGACCTGCTCGTGCAGGGTCTGCCGCTGGATCAGGGGCGCGTCCAGCGTCGCCGTCTCTGCCGCATCCATGTGGTTCACCTTCCTGCGTCGCTCGGGTCGTCGCGGAGATTATAGCAAAAAGGGGGCTTGTGGGGGCAAAGAAAAATATCGTATGCAAAATGCGATATGCGGAACCGGTGAGGAAACAGCATGCCCCAGTCCCAAGTCCTGGCCTTTGCCATTGGTGATCCGGCCGGAATCAGCCCGGAGCTGGCCGCGCGGCTTCTCGCCGATCCCGTGGCGCAGACGGCGACCCTCCTGGTCATCGGCGACCGCCGGGTGCTCGACATGGGCGCCGCCCATGCCGGCGTCACGCTGGATCTGCCGAATGTGACGGCCGAGGAACTCGGCAGCGAACGGCCTCAGCGCAGCTGCTTCGTCGATCTTAAGAACTGCGATCCGGCGGCGATCACGCTGGGCGCCTCGAGCCCGGAGGGCGGCGCCTCGGCGCTGGCGAATTTCCGCTGCGCGCTGCTGGCGGCCAAGAACGGCTATGCCGACGCGGTGTTCTTCACGCCCTTCAACAAGCACTCGATGCGCCTGTCGGAAAGCGACTATGTCGACGAGATCGGCTTCGTGAACCGGACCATCGAGGTCACCAAGAACGGCAGCGAGTTCAACGTCCTCGACGAGGTCTGGAACGCCCGCTGCACCTCGCATATCCCGCTGTCGAAGGTCGCCGAGTCGATCACCGAGGACCGCGTCTTCGAGAGCCTGCGGCTGACCATCGAGACAATGCAGGGCGCCGGCTACGAGCGGCCGCGCATCGGCGTCGCCGCGCTCAACCCGCATGCCGGCGACGGCGGCAATTTCGGCACCGAGGACGACGCGATCATCCTGCCGGCGGTGCAGCGCGCCCAGGCCCACCAGATGGCCGTCACCGGTCCGGTGCCGTCCGACACGGTCTTCGTGCGCGCCATGAAGGGCGAGTTCGACGCCGTCCTGACCATGTTCCACGACCAGGGCCAGATCGCGATGAAGCTGATCGGCTTCGATCGCGGCGTCACGCTGATTGCCGGCTATCCGTTCCCGATCGTCACGCCGGCCCACGGGACGGCCTTCGACATCGCCGGACAGGGCATCGCCAATCCGGGCGCCGGGCAGAAGGCAATCGAACTCGGCCTGATGCTCGCGGCCCGCAAGGCTGCCGAGGGGGACATCCTGCCGGCGCCGGAAACGCCGTTGTCGGCACTGTTCGCCAAGGGGCTGCAGGGACCCCGGGCCGCCTGAGGGGCGAGTGCCCCTCCAATACATCCAAGACGACCGCCAAGGTCGCGTCGCGCAGACACCAGCCACGACCCAACCCCAACGATCTGACGGGAGGACCCACATGATCCACTTCACGCTGAAATCGGCCGTTGCCGCCGCCGCACTTCTGGCCGCCAGCGGCTTTGCCCAGGCGCAGGAAGAAATCATCTTCGGCCTGAGCGCCGCCAACGGTTCGCTGCAGGAGCGCACCGCCAGCGAGTTCGCGCGCCGCGCCAACGAGAAGCTCGGCGACACCGCCGTGGTGAAGGTGTTCGACTCCTCGCAGCTCGGCAAGGACAAGGACATGCTCCAGAAGATCAAGCTGGGCACCATGCACATGACCCTGCCGTCTTCGACCATGCCGGAGATCGCCGCCGAATACGCGCTGTTCGACCTGCCCTTCATGGTGAAGGATCGCGATCACCTGGCGCGCATCGACGAGACGCTGTTCCGCGACGTGCTGGTGCCGGCCGCCGAGGAGCAGGGCTATCGCCCGCTCGCCATCTGGGAGAACGGCTTCCGCCAGATCACCAACAACGAGCGGCCGATCAACACCCCGGCCGACCTGGAAGGCCTGAAGATCCGCACGCCGAATTCGTCCTGGCGCGTCGAGATGTTCAAGACCTACGGCGCCAACCCGACGCCGATGTCCTTCTCGGAAGTCTTCGTCGCGCTGCAGACCGGCGTCATCGACGGCCAGGAGAACCCGCTGACCAACATCTCGGCAGGCAAGCTGAACGAGGTGCAGGAATATCTGTCGATGTCCGGCCACGTCTATTCGCCGGCCTATCCGACCGTCGGCGTCACCGCCTTCGAGAAGCTCGACCCGGAGATCCAGGAGGTCCTGAAGACCACCGCCGAGGAAGTGGCACTGTGGGCCCGCGAGCAGGGCGCGGCCGATGACGACAAGCTGCTGAAGGAGCTCGAGGAGTCCGGCATGAAGGTCAACCAGGCGGATCGCCAGGCCTTCGTCGACGCCTCCAAGCCGCTCTATGAAAAGTTCGCCGCCGAAGTCGATGGCGGGCAGGAGATGATCGACAAGGCGATGTCGCTCGCCGACTGATCGATCGCGATCCATGACCGGCGGGGAGGGGCGATGCCTCTCCCCGCCGACCGGTCCGGGCCCTGCCCACAAGAACTCTTCATCGGGGGAACCCACCCATGTCCCGGCTCGCCCGCTGGCTTGACGTCTCACTTCAGGCCGTGACGATCTTCCTGCTCGTCGTCCTCGCCCTCGTGGTGCTGCTCGGCGTCGGCTACCGCTATTCCGGCAATTCGCTGATCTGGTACGACGAGGTCGCCTCGGTGCTCCTCGCCTGGATCACCTTTTCGGGCGCCGCCCTCGCAACCATGCGCAATGCGCATCTGAGCTTCAGCGGCCTGCTCTATTCCCTGCCGCCCAAAGGCCGCCTGCTGCTGTTCTCCGGCGTGGAACTGATCTTCCTGGCGACCTTCGCCGTCATCGGCTGGGCCGGCTGGGCCATTCTCGACATCTTCGGCAACGAGACGCTGATCTCGGTGCGCTTCGTTTCCCGCAGCTTCGTGCAGAGCATCCTGCCGGTGAGTGCGGGCCTGGTGATCCTGGCGCGTCTCCTGACGCTGCCCGAACGCTACGAGGACGCCAGGATCGGGCTCGACCCCGAGGAGCGTGAGATCGCCGCCGAAATCGCTCGCGCCCAGGCCGAGCTCGAAGCTTCGCGCGCTGGAGAATCCAAATGACCGAGGCGTTGATCCTTCTGTCCCTGTTCGTGATGATCGCCATCGGCCTGCCGATCGCCGTCGCGATCCTCGCCAGCGCGCTGGTTGGCGTCTACATCCTGAACGGCCATCTCGGCTTCCTGAACGCCGCGCTGTCGGTGTTCGACGGGGCCACGAGCTTCCCGCTGATCGCCATTCCGCTGTTCATCCTCGCCGGTGCGCTGATGAACACCGGCGGCATCTCGCGCCGGCTGATCAATTTCGTCTCGGCGCTGATCGGCTTCATGCGCGGCGGCCTCGCCATGGTGAATGTCGGCGTGTCGCTGTTCTTCGCCGAGATCTCCGGCTCGGCCGTCGCCGACGTCGCGGCGATCGGTTCGGTGCTGATCCCGGCGATGAAGAAGAAGGGCTATTCGCCCCGCATGGCCGCGGCGGTCACCTCGTCCTCGGCATCGCTGGCGATCATCATTCCGCCGTCGATCCCGATGATCCTCTACGGCGCCCTGTCCGACACCTCGATCGTGCAGCTCTTCGTGGCCGGCATCGTGCCGGGCCTGCTCGGCGGCTTCGGCATGATGGCGCTGTGCTACTATTTCGCGGTGCGCTACGACCTGCCGCGGGAAGAGGCCTTCAGCCTGGCCCGGCTCTGGACGGCGGCGAAGGACGCCGGCTGGGCGCTGATCCTGCCGGTGATCATTCTCGGCGGCATCTTCGGCGGCTTCGTTACCGCCACCGAGGGCGCGGGCCTCGCCGTCATCGCGGCGCTGGTGATCGGCGGCTTCGTCTATCGCGAGATCGACATCCGCCTGTTCTACCATGCGCTGACCGACGGGGTGATCCAGACCGCCGTCGTGATGCTGCTGGTGGCCAGTTCCGCGGTGCTCGGCCTCTATCTGACCGAGACCGAGATGCCGCAGCGGCTGGCGGCGAGCATCACCACACTGACGACGGACAAGTTCCTCGTCCTGATGATCATCAACGTCTTCCTGCTGTTCGTCGGCATGGTTCTGCACGGGGCGGCGGCGATCATCCTGACGGTGCCGATCTTCATGCCGCTGGTCCATCAGATCGGCATCGACCCGGTGCAGTTCGGCATCCTGCTGACGCTGAACATCGCGCTCGGCCAGCAGACCCCGCCGGTCGCCAGCGTGCTGGTCACAGCCTGCTCGATCGCCCGCACCGACATCTGGCGCACGACGCGGACGAACCTGCCCTTCATCGGGATCCTGCTGGTGGTCCTGCTCCTGGTGACCTACGTGCCGGCCGTCTCGCTGTCGCTGGTGGATTTCTTCTACAAATAGCGCGGCGCCGCCCCGCACCACATGCAACGAAGAGGGCCGGTCTGACCGGCCCTTTTTCGTTGTCGCAACCCTGCTCGGGATACGCGCTTCCCTGCCGCTTCCGCATGGGAGCTATTCGCCAGAGGCCCTAACCGGGACGGCCGCGCCGGCATAATTCAATGGCACAGCAATTCGCTCGGCGAGGAAGAGACATGACGATCGACGCACGCGCTCCCAAGAGCTACTCCCGCATGATCGACTATCTGCGCGGCGCCACCGGCAGCCTGCGCGAAGCACGCCGGATGCGGGCCGAGTTCCGCAACCGCTATCCGCATCTGATGGACTGAGACCGAAGCGCCTGGCGCAGCCTCAGCGGCGCGCCAGTGCATTTTCGGCGAGGATGTCCGGGGTGATCGCATCGAGCGACGGCGCCCCGATCATCGCCATGTCGCGGTCGATCTCGGCCGCGAGCAGCGAGACGGCGTGCTTGACGCCGGCGTAGCCCGCCACCGCTGCCGCGAACAGGAACGGCCGCCCGACAAAGACGAAGTCCGCGCCCAGCGCGATCGCCTTGAGAACGTCGGAGCCGCGCCGCACGCCGCCGTCGAGCATGACGGCCATGTCGCCGGCCGCGGCCTTTACCGCCGGCAGCGCCGCAATTCCCGACACCGCATAATCGAGCTGCCTGCCACCATGGTTGGAGACGATGATGCCGTCCGCCCCCAGTTCGCGGGCCCGGCGCGCATCCTGCGGCGACAGCACGCCCTTGATCACCAGTCTGCCCTTCCAGCGTTCGCGCGCGATCGCCGCGTGGCGCCAGGAGAAGGTGCCGCGCCCGCCGAAGGAGCGCACGACGTTCTTCGAGATGATCGCCGGGCCGCGCTCGACATCGGCATTCTCGAAATGCGGCATGCCGTGGTTCATCAGAGTGCGGGCCATGGTGCCCATCACCCAGCCCGGCCGGGTCACCCCCTGCAGGGCGAGATCGAGGCTGGGCTTCATCGGCGCGCCGAAACGGTCGCGTTTGGAATCCTCGCGGTTGCCGGCCACAGGGACGTCGGCGGTGATGACCAGCGTGTCGTAATCGGCGGCGGTGAGGCGGTCGACCATGCCGGTGACCCGCGCGTCGTCGCCGGGCAGATAGGCCTGGAACCAGCGCGCATGGCCTTCCTTCGCGACCCGCTCGAGGCTGATCAGCGAGGTGGCGCTGAGGACGGCCGGAATGCCGCATTCATGGGCGCTGCGGGTGAGGACGATGTCGCCGTCATAGGCGGTGAGGGCGCTGAGCCCCATGGGCGAGATGCCGAAAGGGTGCTGCCAGGTCTTGCCGAACAGGGTGCGGCTCTGGTCGCGGACCGCAAGGCCGGCGAGGATGCGCGGGACGAGGCGGATGTCCTCGAAGTCGCTGCGGTTCGCGCGGAAGGCGGCGCCGGTCTCGACCGAGCCGGAGATGTAGGAGAAGACGCCGCGCGGCAGCCGCTTGCGCGCCGCCGGCTCGAACTCGCCGATATTGAAGATGTTGCGAAGTCTGCGCGGAAGCCGTTCCTCGCGCCGCGCCTCGGCGACGCCGGTGGGGGTGCCCGCAGCCACCCGGCCGCCGGTCTGATCCGTCATCGTGTTCTCCCTGATGGTCCCGCTGTCTCGTCTCGGTCGGCCCTATCGGCTGGCGTCCAGCGGGCGGTCCGGCAGGGCCTTGCGCAGCCGGGCGAGAAGCTCATCCGACAGGGCGACCCCCTCCGCCATCTGCTGACGGCGAAGGCGTAGCGCGCGTTCGCCCGGCAGACGCACGGCGCTGGCGCCGTCGGGTACCTTCGCGCCCCGTGCGGCCCCGGCCATGAAGCCGGTCTGCCGCTCGAAGGCGGCGCGGCCGCCATGGTGCTCCGGATCGACGACCATCACGAAGACCGAGGCGCCCCATTGGTCGGGCGCGTCGGCCCGGCCATGGCCGGCCAGCCCCGCCGTCAGCATCTCGACGATCAGGCCGAGGGCGAAACCCTTGTGGCCGTATTCGGTGCCACCCAGCGGCAGCAGCGCGCCGGCGGGCTCGGCTGTCAGGAGACCCGGATCGTCGCTGGCCGTGCCGTCGGGACCGATCATCCAGGCACCGGGCAGGCGGCGGCCTTCTTCGACGCGTTCGCCGACGAGGCTGTTGGTGGTGATCGAGGCGGAGATGTCGACCAGCACCGGATCGCCGCCCGTCGGCCAGCCCGCCGCGATCGGGTTGGGCGAATAGATGCCCTCGACGGCGCCGAAGGGCGCCACCGAGGCGGTGGCCGGCGAGGACGAGGCGATGATCGCCGCCATCCCATCGTCGGTCACCGCCTTCAGATAGGCGGCGAGGCAGGCGACGTGGTGGCTCTGGCCGATCGCCACGGTGGCGACGCCGGTGTCGCGGGCCCTGTCCGTACACAGGGCGAGCGCCCGGCGGACCAGCACCGGGCCCGGCAGATAATGGCCGTCCCAGGCCGCGGACGCGCCATGATCTCGAACGATCGTGGGCTCACCCGCCTTGGTCATGTGCCCGGCCGCGAGCTCCCTGAGATAGCGCGGCAGCAGCGCAAGGCCGTGGGTGGAATGGCCGAGGAGATCGCCTTCGACGAGGGTCTCCGCGACGATCGTGGCGTGACCGGCGTCCAGTCCGCTGGCGGCAAGGGCGTCCTGGGCGTAGCCGATCAGCGCGCGATAATCGTAGCGCTGGCTCATCCCCGGGTTTCCGGCACGCTGCCACTGGCGGGCGGAACGAGGAAGTCGAAATCGCAGCCCTTGTCGGCCTGGGTCACGGTTTCCAGGAACAGCCGCTTGTAGCCGCGATCGGACCCGGCGTGGACCGGGGCGACGAAGCTCTTGCGCCGCTCGGCCAGTTCGGCCTCGCTGACATCCAGCGAGATCGCACGGTTCGGCACGTCGAGGGTGATCCGGTCGCCGGTGCGTACCAGGCCGAGCGGGCCGCCCTCGGCGCTTTCCGGCGTCACGTGCAGGACGATGGTGCCTGACGCCGTGCCGCTCATGCGGGCGTCGGAAATGCGGACCATGTCCTTGACGCCGGCGGCGGCGAGCTTGCGCGGGATCGGCATGTAGCCGGCTTCCGGCATGCCCGGCGCGCCCTTCGGGCCGGCGTTCTGCAGGACGAGAATGTCCTCGGCTGTCACGTCGAGATCGGGATCGTCGACCCGCTCGGCCATGTCGGCGATGGAGGAGAACACCACGGCCCGGCCGGTGTGGCTCATCAGCGCTAGGGTCGCGGCCGACTGTTTCACGATGGCGCCGCCCGGCGCCAGATTGCCGCGGACCACGGCCATGCCGCCTTCCGGATAGAGCGGTGCGGAGACCGGCGCGACGATCGCCTGCTCAAAGCCGGCGGGCGCGGCATCGATCTCCTCGCCGAGCGTGCGCCCGGTGACCGTCAGGCAGTCGAGATGCAGGAGATCCTTCAGCTCGCGCAGGATGGTCGTCAGGCCGCCGGCCGCGTGCAGGTCCTGCATATAATGCTGGCCGGACGGCTTCAGGTCGACCAGTACCGGCACCTTGCGGCCGATGCGGTCGAAGGCGTCGAGATCGAGGGTCAGGCCGAGGCGGCCGGCCATGGCGGCCAGATGCACAATGCCATTGGTCGAGCCGCCGGTGGCGAGCAGTACCGTCAGGGCGTTCTCGAAGGCCCTCACGGTCATGATCTTGTCGGGCGTCAGGTTGCTGGCGGCCATCTGCACGGCCAGCGCGCCGGTGGTCTCGGCGATGCGGCGACGGTCGGCGGAGACCGCCGGCGGCGTCGCGCCGCCCGGCGCCATCATGCCGAGCGCCTCGACGACGAGGGCCATGGTCGAGGCGGTGCCCATCACGCCGCAGGTGCCGGCGCCCGGCACGAGCTGCGAATTGACGTCGGAGATTTCCTCGGCATCGACCTCGCCGGCGCGGTGGCGGGCCCAGAAGCGGCGGCAATCGGTGCAGGCGCCCACCTTCTCGCCGCGATGGCTGCCGGTCAGCATCGGCCCGGTGACGAGCTGGATCGCGGGGACCTTCGCGCTCGCCGCGCCCATCAGCTGGGCCGGCACGGTCTTGTCGCAGCCACCGATCAGGACGACCGCATCCATCGGCTGGGCGCGGATCATCTCCTCGGTATCCATCGCCATCAGATTGCGCAGATACATCGAGGTCGGATGGGAGAAGGATTCATGGATCGAGATGGTCGGGAAGGGGACCGGCAGGGCCCCGGCCAGCATGACGCCGCGCTTCACTGCCTCGATCAGGTCCGGGACGTTGGCATGGCAGGCATTGTAGCCGCTGGCCGTGTCGACGATGCCGACGATCGGACGATCGAGCGCATCGTCGGAATAGCCCATGCCCTTGATGAAGGCCTTGCGCAGGAACAGCGAGAAACCGGCATCGCCGTAGCTCGTCAGTCCCTTCTTCAGCCCCCGTCCGTTCTCTTCCGACATGCGATACGCTCCTTACCCTTTTACGCCTGCTGCTCTGGGTTGACCTGACAGACGATTGTCAGGATTGTCAACAATATGTTTGACACCTGCACAGGTGTCGATAAGGTCCATCGACGCGCTTGGAGGAGTGCGTCAATCCAAAAGGGAGGATCCACCCATGAGAATGACCATTGTCGCGGCTCTCGCCGTTACCACCGCCATCGTCGCACCTGCATTCGCGCAGGACGCCAAATACTCCGCATCCGACGAGATCAACGTCATGCAGGGCTTCAAGGCCGGCGGCGGTTCCGACGCCCTGGCGCAGCTCGTCCAGCCGTTCCTCGCCGAAGAGCTCGGCGTCAATTTCGTCAACCAGTACATCCCCGGCGCGACCGGCGCGATCGCGTGGACGCAGCTCGCCAAGCAGACCAAGCCGGACGGCGCCACGGTCAGCATCACCAACACCCCGATGCTGACGACGAACTACATCATGAACCCGTCGATCACCTACACCGTCGACGAGATCACGCCGCTGGCCAATGTCGTCACCGATCCGGGCATCGCGGTCGTCGCCAAGGACAGCCCGTTCCAAACCTTCGAGGATTTCGTCAAGGCGGCGAAGGACAATCCGAGCACCGTGACCGTCGGCAATTCCGGCGTCGGCGGCGACGACTTCTTCACCTCGCTGATGTTCGAGAAGGCGGCCGGCGTGCAGCTCCAGAAGGTGCCGTTCCAGGGTGACGGCCCGTCCTGGACGGCCGCGATGGGCGGCAAGATCGACGCCAGCTTCACCAATGTCGGCGTCGCCTATCCGCAGGTGAAGGAAGGCAATCTGCGCGCCCTCGCCGTGTTCACCGAAGAGCGCCTGCCGGAGCTGCCGGACGTGCCGACGGCCAGGGAACTCGGCTACGATCTCGTCGCCGGTTCGTCGCGCGGCTACAGCGGCCCCGGCGGTTTCCCGGAAGAGGCGCGCACGCAGTTCGTGGAGGCGCTGCGCCGGGTGACCGAGAATCCGGAGTTCCTCGAGAAGGCCAAGGCATCGGCGATGAACATCGATTTCATCGGCGGTGACGACTACACCGCGTTCCTGAAGAAGCAGGAAGGCGAGTACCGGGAGATCTGGGCCGACATCAAGGACGAAGTCCAGGCCAAGTAACACCCTCGGGGGCGGCGACCCGCCGCCCCCGCCACAGACTCCGTCCGGAGACCATTTCATGGGTCGAATCCTGGTTGCGCTCGCGGCCATCGCGCTCGTCTTCTTCTTCTGGAGCGAGGCCGCCGCCTATCCCCGAACAGCCGCCCGCCTGCCGAACCTTCTGGGCTGGATCGTCCTGATCCTGGCGCTCGCGGCGATCGCGCAGACGCTTCTGGCCTGGCGCCGGGAGAAAGCGGCCGGCACGCTGGTGCTCGTCCCGCCCTTCGCATGGCGCGACATCGCCGTCGGGGCCGGCTTCGCAGGTCTGATCGTGCTCTATGCCTGGAGCATCAACCATGTCGGCTACCTCGTCGCGACGCCCTTGTTTCTTCTGATCCCGCTGGCCGTGCTGCGGCCGATCGGATGGACCGCGACCGTTCTGACCACCCTCGTGGTGACCGGGTTCATCTGGGCCGTCTTCGTCTACTTCCTGAACCTGTCGATCCCCCTCTACCCGGCCGTCTGAGGAGACCCGTCATGCCTGAATCCTTCCTCTGGATCGGCCTGGCCAATGTGGTCGACCCGATCAATCTTCTGGCGATCTTCGCCGGTGCCCTCATCGGCATGTTCGTCGGCGCGATGCCTGGCCTGTCGGCGACGATGGCCATCGCGCTCCTGTTGCCGCTGACCTATTCGATGCGGCCCGAAACCGGGCTGGCCATGCTCGCCTCGCTGTATCTGGCTGCGATGTATGGCGGCTCCGTCGCGGCGATCCTGCTGCGCACGCCGGGCACACCGGCGGCGGCGGCCACCGTCCTCGACGGCTATCCGATGGCGCAGAAGGGGCTCGCCGGCAAGGCGCTCGGACTGTCGCTGACGGCATCGCTGATCGGCGGTGTCATCTCCTCAATCGTGCTTCTCACTGTCGCGCCGCTGCTCGGCCGGGTGGTGCTGAATTTCGGCCCGGTGGAGATCTTCGCGGTCGCCGTCTTGGGCATCACCATCATCGGCTCGCTGTCCCCGGGATCGGCGATTCTCGGCCTGATGTCCGGTGCGATCGGGCTTTTGATCGCCACCGTCGGCATGGACCCGACGACCGGCACGCCACGCTTCACCTTCGGGGTGCTGGACCTCTTCGGCGGCGTCAATTTCACCGTCGCGCTGATCGGCCTGTTTTCCATTCCCCAGGCGATCCGTCTGATCGTCCAGGGCAATTCCAACCAGGACGAGCGCGTCTCCAGCATTCGCGACCGGATGCTGCCGACCGGCGCGGAGTTCCTCAAGCTTCTGCCCAACAGCGTGCGCTCCGGCTTCATCGGCGTCTTCGTCGGCCTCATTCCGGGCACGGGCGGCGATACCGCCTCCTGGTTCGCCTATAACGAGGCCAAGCGCTTTTCGCGGCACAAGGCGGAGTTCGGCACCGGCTATCCGGCCGGCGTCGTGGCACCGGAAGCGGCCAACAACGCGGTCGTCGGCGGCGCGCTGATCCCGACCATCTCGCTCGGCATTCCCGGCTCGTCCTCCACGGCAGTGCTTCTGGGCGGGCTGATGGTGCACGGCATCCTGCCCGGACCGTCGCTGATGACCGAGCATGGCGACGTGACCTACACGCTGCTGTGGGCGGTAATGTTCGCCAATATCGCGCTGTTCGTCGTCGGCCTCCTGTTCACCCGCGCCTGCATCACCGTGACCCGGATCCCCAACCGCGTCGTCGGCCCGATCATCGTCGTCCTGTCGGTGATCGGCTCCTTCGCCATCAACAATTCGGTGTTCGACGTCGGGCTGATGATCGCCTTCGGCATGGTCGGCTTCGTCTTCGACCAGTTCCGCATTCCGACGCCGCCGCTGGTGATCGGGCTGATTCTCGGACCGATCCTCGACACGACCCTGCAGCAATCGATGCTGATCGGGCGCAACGACTGGATGATCTTCCTGCAGAACCCGATCTCGGCGACCCTGCTGGCCGTGGCCTTCCTGTCGATCCTTCAGGCGACGCCCTTCTTCGGATCGCTGGCCCGCCTGTTCCGCAAGCCGGCGGCTGCGAGAACCGTTTCCTCGGTGGAGGGGGACGTCGCGGGGAGCCGCGACTGACACCATCGTCAGTTGAGCAAACCTTCCGGCGGCGCTATGCGGGGCCGTTCGATCGCAGGAGTTGCCAATCCATGTCCAGAACGGCCGCACCCGGCGATGCTGACGAGACCTATGCAACGACGGCCGCGGGCCGCCAGAGCGGCGAGGAGGCGTCGCTGGAGATCGCCGGGCAGCTGGAGGAAGACATCGTCTTCGGTCGCCTGCATCCGCGCGAACGGCTGATCGAGGAAGACATCTCCAGCCGGTTCCAGGCCAAGCGCCACGTGGTGCGCCAGGCGCTGATCGAGCTGGAGCGGCTCGGGCTGGTCAACCGGGTCCGCAATCGCGGCGCGGTCGTGCGGCTTTACAGCGAGGCCGAGGTCGAGGACATCAACGCGGTGCGCGAGCTGCTGGAATCCCATGCGGCATCGCTGATCGAACTGCCGATGTCCGACGCGGCGATTGCCGAGCTCGAGGCGATCCAGGACAGGCACTCCGCGGCGATCGAGGCGGAAGACCGGCGCGGCGTGTTCCGCTCCAACATCGAATTCCACCAGGCGCTGTTTGCCCATTGCGGCAATGCGGCGCTGATCGAAGCGATCAACAGCTTCGCCCAGAAGTCGCATGCCTATCGCTCGATCTTCGTCAACGACAGGGGCTATCTGCTGTGGGCGGCCAATGCGCATCGGGAAATGATCGCGGCGATCCGTTCGCAGAACCGCGCCGAGCTGATCGCACTGTGCCGGGCGCATCTCGCACCGGCGAAGAACCATTACATCGAGATGTTCCGCACGCGCTTCACCTGAGCGCTGTGTCTTACGCCGGCTCGTCCAGATGGGCGATCAGGCGGCGCAGCCGCGCGGCCGCCGCGGCGATCTCCGCCTTGGCGTCGCGCCCATCCCAGTCGTAGAAGCCGCGGCCGGCCAGCGCGCCGGTCTCGCCGCGCTCCAGCATCGCCTGGACCGCTTCATTGGGTTCGGCATCGTGGCAGAGGTCCGGCACGATGCTGCGCTGGGCCAGGATATGGCCGGTGAGGCCGGCGAGATCCTTCTGTTTCAGAAGCCCGGCGATGCACATGCGGGGCCCCAGCAGCCAGCGCGCCGCCCGGTCGATGTCCTCGACGCTCGCCAGCCCCTCGGCCATCAGGTGATAGGCCTCATGCAGGATCGCATGCTGCAGGCGGTTGACGACCGCGCCGGGGACGGGCCGCGGCACGACGATGCTGTCCCAGCCGGCCGCGCGCAGCAGGGCGAGCGCGGTGTCCACCGTCGCCGGCGCCGTCTGGGCGACGCGCCCGCTTTCCACCATCGGCAGCTCGTCGGCAGGATGGAACCAGTGGATGCCAAGGAAAAGATCGGGCCGGGCCAGCCGGTCGGCGATGTCCTGCAGTGGCAGGCCGGAGGTGTTCGACGCCATCAGCGGGGCCGAATCCGGCCCGTAACGCGCCTCGACCGAGCGGAAGAAGGCGGTCTTCAGCGCCAGATCCTCCGGGATCGCCTCCACGACCATGGTCGGCGGTTCGTCGGGCAGGGCGCCGACGAGGTCAACGCCCGCCGGGGCGGGATCGGCACCGGCCGGATCGCGGGAGACGAGAAGGCTCCGCTCCCCCGAGCGGGCAAAGCCCGCGGCGATCGCCCGGCCCATCGTGCCGGCGCCGACGACGACTACGCCGGTCATCAGGCTGCGTCCCGGCGGCCCGGCATAGCAAAGCCGCGACCGTCCAGCATCTGCGACAGCGACGCCAGATCGGCGTCGGCGAGCGGGGTCAGCGGCGGGCGCACGCGCTCCCAGCCGCGCTCGCCGGTCGCGAGGCCAATCGTCGCCTTCAGCGCCGGGATCATCGGGTAGGCGGCGACGGCCTTGCGGAAGTCGGTGATCGCCGCCTGGCGCTGGTCCGCATCGGTGGCCTGCCAATTGGCGTAGACGTCGTGAATGGCGGCCGGATTGATGTTGGCCGTGGCGCTGATGCAGCCGGCGCCGCCAGTCCGCATCGTGTCCAGAAGGAAGGCCTCCGAGCCAGCGAAGACGGCGAAATCATCGAAGCCCGCAATCATCGCCCGGGTGTTCTCCCAGTTGCCGGAGGAATCCTTGATGCCGGCGACCGTGCCCGGATAGGCCTTCAGCAGCCGCTCGATCAGCGGCAGCGAGATCGGGACCTGGGCGACCGGCGGGATATGGTAGAGATAGACCCGCAACCGGGCATCGCCGACGCGCTGGATCACCTCGCTGTAATAGGCGAAGAGGCCGTCGTCGGAGACGTTCTTGTAGTAGAAGGGCGGCAGCATCAGGACGCCGGCGGCCCCGCCGTCGACGGCGGCCCGGGTCAGCTCCACCGTCTCGGGAAATGCCGAGGACGCCGTGCCGGGCATCATGCGGGCCGGATCGAGACCGGCCTCGAAGGCGGCGTCCAAGAGCGACCGGCGCTCGGCGACGGCCAGCGAGTTGGCCTCGCTGTTGGTGCCGAAGATCGCCAGACCGCATTCCTGCGACAGGAGCCAGCGGCAATGGGCGAGCCAGGCCGCCCTGTCCGGGCGCAGCTCCGCGTCGAACGGTGTCACCACGGGCGACAGAACGCCCCTCATCGCATCGGCCGGCATGGTCTACTCCCCCTCAAGATGCGGCGTCGGCGCCACGGTAACCCGTGTCGTCGATCCCCCCGCGGAAACGCCGCTTAAGCCCAGTCGTCGAGGGCGAAGGCGTCGAGCGCCTTGTCGTCGAAATCGAAGCCGAGGCCCGGCTCGGTCGGCAGCATCAGCCGTCCGCCCTTCGTCTCGAGCTGGCGATCGATCAGCCGGCGGAAATTCAGCACCTGATCGTCCGGGAAATATTCGACGAACTGGCCGTTGGCGGCCGAGCCGACGAGATGGACATGCAGATCGTGGAACCAGTGCGGGCACAGTTTGACGCCGTAGCTCGCCGCGGTCGCGCCGATGCGGCGATATTCGCTGATGCCGCCGCAGACGGCGGCATCCGTCTGCAGGATCGCGGCGGCGTCCTGGTCGAGCAGTTCCTTGAACCGCCAGCGGCCGGCCTCGATCTCGCCGGTGGCGACCGGGACCCGCGTGTTCTGCGCGAGGCGCGCATGGTTGGCGATGTCGTCCGGCGAGAACGGCTCCTCGATCCAGTAGGGATCATAGGGCTCGTAGCGATCCATGAAGCGCAGGCAGGTCGGCAGGTCGCTCCAGGCATTGTTGGCGTCGAGCATCAGCAGGACGTCGGGGCCGATCGCCTCGCGGGCGGCCCGGATGCGGGCCTCCTCGCCGGCGGGGTCGAGCCGGCCGACCTTCATCTTCACCGCCTCAAAACCCAGCGCGACATAGCCGGCGAGTTCCTCGCCCAGCGCCTCGGGCGACTTGCCGTCGAGGTAATAGCCGCCCGACGCATAGGCCGGCACGCTCTCGTCGTGATAGCCGCCAAGATAGCGGTGCAGCGGCATAGCGACGGCGCGGGCGTTGCGGTCCCAGAGCGCGATGTCGAGGATCGACAGCGAGCGCATCAGCGAGCCGGCGCGGCCCTGCAGCAGGCCCGACGCATACATCTTGTCCCACAGGCCTTCGACGCGGGTGGCATCCTCGCCGATCAGGAGCGGCGCGAAAAGCTCGCGCACGCCCTGCGTGACGAGACTGCCGGCATCGCTGCCGCCATAGCAGAATCCGATACCACGCACGCCGTCATCGGTGGTGACGCGAGTGACGGCATAGTCGCGGTGATGGACCCGCCGGGTCGAGAAAGAGGTCGGAGAATTCAGCGGAACCCGGATCGTCCGTGCCTCGACGGTCCGGATCGTAGACGGTCTTGCCATGGTCATCTCCCGTTTGGTCACCCCTTGCATAAACGCCCATGGCAAATTGTCAAATAGATTGTTGACAATACAAGAGATGGGCGGGGCCGGTGAAGCGCGTAAGGGCATCGCCGCTTCTGCAGCCGGCGGAAATTGGGGCCGGGATACAGTTCCGCGGAGACATTCCCGGTCGCGGTCCCGCGTATCTGACCAGCGTTCGGGCCCTGTGCCCGCAACCCCCGGGTCATCCCCACTGTATCTCCTTATCAAGGCAACCAGAGCCTCCGAGACGATCCACATGCTTGAGCTCAGCGCGCCCGATGCCAGCGTGCGGCGTTACGTCCGATGCGGTTTCGCACGCTTGTATCCCGATGGATACTTTGACATAAGTCGGGCCGGGCCGACGCCCGATCTGAATTCATCCGAAGGGACTGATGTCGACGATGGCAGGCGAGGGAGACCAGCTCGACGTACTCGTTGCGGGAGGCGGCAACGCCGCCCTCTGCGCTGCGATCTCCGCGGCCTGTACGGGCGCAAGGGTCATGGTCGTGGAACGGGCGCCGAAATCCTATCGCGGCGGCAACACCCGGCACACGCGCAACATGCGCGTTGCCCACGATGCGGCGAACGGCACCCTGACCGGTCCCTATCCGGTCGAGGAGTATCTCGACGACCTGATGCGGGTGACCAAGGGAAGAACCGACGAGGAACTCGCCCTCCTGACCCTGGAACGGTCCAAGGAATTGTGGGACTTCATGTGGGAGCAGGGGGTGCGGTTCCAGCCCTCGCTGGGCGGCACCCTGTCGCTTGGGCGCACCAACGCCTTCTTCCTCGGCGGCGGTCGCTCGATGCTGAACGCCCTCTATCGTACGGCCGAGGATCTCGGCGTGCAGATCCGCTACGACACGCGCCTCGTCGACATGGAGATCGACAACGGCTTCTTCGTCGGCGCCACGCTCGAGGTCGAGGGGCGCATGGAAGAGGTCGCGGCGCGGTCCTTCGTCGCCGCCTCGGGCGGCTTCGAATCCAACATCGAATGGCTGACCGAGGCCTGGGGCCCGGGGGCCAAGAACTTCCTCATCCGCGGCACGCCCTACAATCGCGGCGAGATCCTGCGCATGCTGCTCGATCGCGGCGTCGAGCAGGTCGGCGATCCGTCCCAGGGCCACGCGGTGGCCATCGACGGGCGGGCGCCGAAATTCGACGGCGGCATCGTTACCCGGCTCGATTGCGTGCCCTTCGGCGTCGTCCTCAACGCCAATGCCGAGCGCTTCTACGACGAGGGCGAGGATTTCTGGCCGAAACGCTACGCGATCTGGGGCCGGCTGGTCGCCGCCCAGCCCGACCAGATCGGCTATGTGATCATCGACGAGAAGTCGATCCGCTCCTTCATGCCCTCGGTGTTTCCGCCCGAGCGGGCCGATACGCTGGAGGAGCTTGCGATCAAGATGGGGCTCGACCCCGCCAGGACGCGCGCGACGATCGACCGTTTCAACGCCGCATGCCAGCCCGGCCATTTCGACCACACCATCCATGACGACTGCCGGACCGAGGGGCTGGAGCCGCCGAAGTCGCACTGGGCCCGCACCATCGATCAGCCGCCCTTCTACGCCTACACGCTGCGGCCGGGCATCACCTTCACCTATCTCGGGGTCAAGGTGAACCGCGAGGCCCGCATGGTCATGGCGGACGGCACGGTCTCGCCGAACATGTTCGCGGCCGGCGAGATCATGGCCGGCAACGTCCTGGGCGAGGGCTATCTGGCCGGAATCGGAATGACCATCGGCAGCGTCTTCGGGCGGCTGGCGGGAGAAGGAGCGGCTCGCTATGTCCGGAATTGATCTGGCGTCCCTCGCCTCGGCCTCGCAGGAGGAAGCCGCGCGCCAGATGAGCGTGTGCAATGCCTGCCGCTATTGCGAGGGCCTGTGCGCGGTGTTTCCGGCCATGGAACTGCGCCGCGACTTCGCCGGCGGCGACGTCGATTTCCTCGCCAATCTCTGCCACAATTGCGGGGCCTGCTACTACGATTGCCAGTACGCCCCGCCGCACGAATTCGCCATCAACGTGCCGGTCGCCATGACCGAGCTGCGCGACGAAACCTATGCCCGCTACGCCTGGCCGCCGGTCTTCTCCGGGGTCTTTCAGCGTAACGGCCTCTGGGTGGCGCTGGCCGCGGCGGGATCGGTCGCCGCCTTCCTGATCGGTTTTGCCGCCTGGCAGGACGCCTCGGTGCTGTTCGGTGTCCATACCGGCGAGGGCGCCTTCTACCGGCTGATGCCCCACAACACGATGGTCGCCATCTTCGGTGGCGTCTTCCTCTACGCCATGGTGGCGCTGGGGATGGGCGTGCGGTCCTTCTGGCGGGCCAGCGGCCCGGTGCAGGACCTGCGCCTGTCGTCGCTGTGGCAGGCGGTCAAGGACACCAGCCGGCTGCGCTATCTCGACGGCGGCGGCATGGGCTGCATGGACGAGAGCGAGCGGCCCAACGATCGCCGGCGCCTCTACCATCATTTCACCTATTACGGCTTCCTGCTCTGCTTCGCCTCGACCTCCTCGGGCACGCTGTTCCACTATTTCGGCTGGGAAGCGCCCTATCCGGTCTGGCATCCGACCGTGATCCTCGGGGTGCTCGGCGGGATCGGCCTCGTCATCGGGCCGATCGGACTGTTTCGCCAGCGCGAGCGCCGCGACGTCGCCATCCGCCGCGACGACCGCACCGGCATGGGCGCGGCCTTCCTGTGGATGCTGCTCCTGACCAGCGTCACCGGCCTGGCGCTGCTCGTGTTCCGCGCCACACCGGCCATGGGCGTGCTGCTCGCCGTCCATCTCGGCGTCGTCTTCGCGCTGTTCCTGACATTTCCCTATGGCAAGTTCGTCCACGGCATCTACCGCTTCACGGCTCTGGTGCGCCATGCCCATGAACAGCGGCTGGCCCATGGCGACGTCGCGATGAACGCGCCGCCGGCCGGCGAGCGCAAGCGCACGTTGCTGCCGGTGGCCGGCCAATCGCAGGCCTGAGATCGGTCCGGTCCGGATTGGCGTGGGTGATCGCGGGCCTGCGGGGGGCGGCGCCGACGGGCGGGCCTGTGCTATGGTTCCGGTCGCACGCCCGGCATTTCGAAATGGGTGCCGTTTCCAACCGGATATGGACAGACATGAGCAAATCGGATGTCTCGCGCGGCGAGACCGCTTACCAGCAGTTGAAAGCCGCCATCCAGGCCGGCGAGATGCCGCCCGGATCGCGGGTCAGGGAACTGGAGATCGCCGAGCGTCTCGGCCTCAGCCGCACGCCGGCCCGCGAGGCGATCCGCCGGCTCGAGGCGGAAGGACTGATTTCCTTCACCCCGCGATTCGGGGCCGTGGTGTCCAAGCTCGATCACCAGGAGACCATCGAGCTCTATGACATTCGCGAGGTTCTGGAGGGCGCGGCCGCCGGCTTTGCCGCCCGTCACGCCTCGGTCGCCGAGATCGAGGAACTGGAGGAGCTGATCGCCTCGGAGGTCGACCATTTCGGCCAGTCCAAATCCATGGCCGACCTTAACCGGCTGATCCATTCGGCGATCTACCATGCGGCCCATAATCGCTTTCTCAAGCGGTCGCTGATCGGCCTGCGGGATTCCATGGCGCTGCTCGGCGGCACGACGCTGCGCCTGCCCGGGCGTGACGAGAGCGCTCATAACGAGCACCTCGCCATCCTCGCGGCCATCAAGGGGCGCGATCCCAAGACGGCGAACGAAGCCGCGCAGATCCACATCCGCAACGCCCAGCGCAGCCGCCTCAAGCTCATGCGCCAGGAATATCTGTCGCGCTCCAGCGACGAGGACGAGCCGGGCATCACCGACGACTGACCCCGACCGGCGCCGTGGCGCCGTACCGCCGGCATGGCGTCGGGCGCTCGCACCGGCGTGGGCTTGGGCCGTTCGGCGCGACGCCCGTTCAACACCAGGGAGACCAGCATGGCCGACTATCCGAAACGCGTGAGGATCAACGAGGAAGGGCCGCGTGAGGGCTTCCAGTTCGAGAAGGGACCGATCGCGACGGCCGACAAGATCGCGCTGATCGATGCGCTGTCGCAGGCGCGCCTGCCGCAGATCCAGGTGGCGTCCTTCGTCAATCCGGCCCGGGTGCCGGGCATGGCGGATGCCGACGCCGTGGTCGCCGGCATCACCCGCGCGCCGGGCACGGCCTACACCGCGCTGTGGCTGAACGAGAAGGGGTTCGACCGGGCGCTGGCCCATCGCGGCCAGCTCGACCTGAAGGGCTCGATCTCGATGGTCGCGTCGGAAAGCTTCATGCTGCGCAACCAGAACCGGGATTTTGCGGAGAACCGTCGGGTCCAGACGCGGATGGTGGCGCGCTATCTGGAGGCGGGCCTGACCGTCGAGCGGGCCTCGATGATGGCGGCCTTCGGCTGCAATTTCGAAGGCGAGGTGCCGGTCGCGCGCGTCCTCGCGGTGATGGCCGAGACCTTCGAGATCGCCGCGGAATGCGGCGTCACCATCAAGACCTATTCGCTGGCCGACACCATGGCCTGGGCGACGCCTGCCGCGGTGCAGCGGGTCGTCGGCGCGGTGCGCGAGCGCTGGCCGGAGCTGAAAGTCGCGCTGCATCTCCACGACACCCGCGGCATGGGCATCGCCAACGCCTTTGCCGGTCTGCAGATGGGCGTCGACACCTTCGATGCCTCCGTGGCCGGGCTCGGCGGCTGCCCGTTCGCCGGGCACAAGGCGGCCGCCGGCAATGTCTGCAGCGAGGATCTGGCGTTTCTCTGCGAGGAGATGGGCATCGAGACCGGGATCGATCTGGAGGCCCTGTCGGAAGCGGCGCGGCTTGCCGAACAGGTCGTCGGCCATGCGCTGCCCGGCAGCGTGATGAAGGCCGGCCGCCTCAACGCCTATCGCCGCGCCGCCTGAGGCATCAAGTGCGGCCGGGGCGGGCGGTCAGTCCGTTCCGGCCCGGTCGCGCCATTCCTCCAGCGACATGCGCGGCATGGAAAACCGCGTGCTCTGGCGCGAATAGAGGCTGGCGAACAGGCGGCCGAGCGGCTCGTAATTGTCGATGTCGACATTCAGCGTCTGCGGATCGACGAGGCCTTCGCGCACATGGACGCAGAGCACCTCGCCCAGAACGATGTTGCGGCGGGGCGAGAATTTCAGCGTCTGCACCTCGCGGCATTCGAGCGCGATCGGGCTTTCCACGATCCGTCCCGTCCCGACCATGGACGAGGCGGCGATGGTCAGGCCCGCCGCGTCGATCTCGCTTTCCTCCGGCGGCAGGTCGACGGCACAGATGTTCATCCGGTCGGCCAGGGCGTCGTCGACGAGGTTGATGACGAATTCCTTTTCCCGGGCGATGTTGTTGGCCGTGTCCTTGTGCTCCCCGGCCGCATTTACCTGCAGGCCGAGGGCGACGATGGCCGGGTCTTCCGACAGGACGTTGAAGAAGGAATAGGGCGCGGCGTTGTGATGGCCCTGGGGCGAGCGCGTCACGACCAGCGCGATCGGGCGCGGCACGATGGCGCTCGACAGGAGCTTGTAGCGCTCGCGCGGGGTCAGCTCGGCAAGGTCGAAACGCGTGGTGGCGTCGGTCATGTCATCTCAGGCGTAGAGGAGGGAAGGGGTGTCGACGAGGATCGCCCGCAGCGCCGCCGCGTCGCCCTCGCACCAGCCGGCGAGGACGTCGAGAAGGTCGGCGTCGTCGGGCATGATGCCGGCATGGTTGGGATGCGGCCAGTCGGTGCCCCAGACCAGCCGGTCGGGCGCGGCGGCGATGATGCGGGCGGCCATCGGCGCGACGTCCGGATAGTCGGGCGCATGGTTGGAGATCCGGTAGGCGCCGGAGATCTTGGCATAGGCCTCGCCCGCCGCCAGCATGTCGCACAGGAGAACAAAGCCCGGATCGTCGGCGCCGCGGGAAGCCTGGGTGCGTCCGAAATGGTCGATCACGAAGGGGATCGGCAGGCGCCGCAGCTCGGCCCGCAATTCCGGCAAAAGGGCCGAATCCACCCAGAGCTGGGCGTGCCAGCCGAACTGCTTCACCCGCTCGGCAAGGAGGAAGAGGTGTTCCTGGCCGACGCCGCCGCGAAAATGCGGGCCGCCGGTCTGCTGCATGAGATTGATCCGGAAACCGCGCACGCCAGCCCGATGCATCGCCTCCAGTTCGGCATCCGAAATGGTGGAGTCGATCACCGCGATGCCGCGCAGCCAGCCATCGGCGGCGGCGTTGCCATTGGCTTCCGCAAGCGCTTCGATCAGAAGGCGGTTGTCGGTGCCGTAGACGGTGGAGGTGACGAAGACGCCCTTGGCGAGGCCGAGCCGGTCGAGCAGCCCGCGATAATCCGCAAGGGTCGCTTCGGGCGCCATGTGGGTTGCGGTGTCGGCCGGCAGATAGCGATCATGGGCGCCGAAGAGATGGCAATGGCTGTCCCAGGCCCCGGCCGGGATCGTGGCGCGGGGCCGCCGGTCGCTGCTCAGCGGCGGTGCGCACAGGGGCTTGCCGTGGACCAGCCGTGGCGGAACGGTGGGGGCGTTTGAGCTGGCGGAAGCCATGGGCGGTCGCGATTTTCGTTGAAGTTGTCCTGAACGCTGGTATACATTTGCATCCTGTTGCGCGCAAGACGACGCCGCTGCATCGGAATTGTCGCCATTATACTGGGAGGTAAGCATGGCATTCACGACAGGAACGCTCACGCGTCTGATCGGCGCGCTCGGCATCGTCGCCGTTGCCGCCACGCCAATCACCACCGTCGCGCAGGAGCGCATCACCATCGGAACCGGCTCCACGGGCGGGGTGTATTATCCGCTCGGCGGCGGCATGGCCGACATCTTCTCCAAGACCATCGACGGCGTGTCGGCGGCGGCGGAGGTCACCGGCGCCTCGATCGAGAATTCCCGCCGCGTCGGCGCTGGCGAGATGACGCTGGGGATCGGCAACGCCAACACGGTGTTTTTCGCCCGGAACGGGGACGAGCCGTTCCGGCAGTCCTGGCCGCTGCAGGCGGTCGCCGCGCTTTATCCGAGCACCATCCAGATCATCGTGCGGACCGATTCCGGCATGGAGAGCATTGCCGATCTGGAAGGCAAGCGCGTTGCGGTCGGCCCTCCGGGCGGCTCCACCCGGGTGATGGCGGACGCGGTGTTCGAGGGGGCGGGCATCGACGTGCAGCGCGAATATCTCGACTTCACCGAGGCGACCGAGGCCCTCAAGGACCGCAATCTCGACGCGTCCGCCGTGCTGGCCGGCTTCCCGACGCCGACGGTGATCGATCTGACCACCGCGGCCGAGATCAAGATCCTGCCGCTGGACGAGGCGGCCATTGCCGCCACGCACGAGAAATATCCCTATTACATCGAGGGCGTGATTCCGGCCGGGACCTATGAAGGCCAGACCGCGGACATCCCGACGATGGACATCTGGAACATCCTCTTCGTCAACGAGAAGACCGACGAGGAACTGGTCTATTCCATGACCAAGGCGCTGTTCGAGAATATCGGCGAGCTGCAGGCGATCCATCCGGCCGCCAACCAGATCACGCCGGAATCGGCGGTGAAGACGCCGATCGATCTGGCGCCGGGAGCCCAGCGCTACTATCGCGAAATCGGCGCGCTCGACTGAGCCACGGTTTCGACCGATCAGCGGGGCGCGACCGGCGGGGCCGGCCGCGCCCATCCTGCTCCAGCCAGCGATGTTGCGATGTCCGACAAGTCAACTCCCGCCGCCGGCGTGCTGCTTGAGCGCGACCTCCTGCCCGCAGAGGACCCGGCCCTGGCCGCCGGTGCCGCGATCGGCGGCAACGGGCACTGGATGCTGCGGCTGATCGTCGGCATCGGCGTCGTCGCCTTCACGCTGTTCCACCTCTATACCGCCTATTACGGGCCCTTCACCGCGCTGCAGCAGCGCGTGGTCCATGTCTGCGGCATCGCCGCGATCCTGTTCCTGTCGACGGCGGCGGTGAGCGGTCGCTGGCTGCGCACCGCGCTCATCGTCCTGGCGCTGGTGACGGCCCTGCCGGCGCTTTATGTCTGCCTCGACTATCGCGAGATCATCGAGACCGCCGGCATCGTCACCGAGCAGCAGATCTGGCTCGGCGCGATCCTGATTTCCGTCGTGCTGATCGCCACCCGCATGGTCATCGGCTGGTCGCTGGTCATCATCGCCCTTCTCGCGCTGGCCTATGCCGCCTTCGGCAACATCCTGCCGCCGCCGATCGGCCATACCGGCTACGGCATCGATCGCATCGTCTCGCATCTCTACCTGACCACCGAAGGCGTCCTCGGCACGCCGGTCGGCGCCTCGGCGACCTATATCGCCGTCTTCGTCCTGTTCGGCGCGCTGTTGCAGACCACCGGCATGGGCGATGTCTTCATCGGTTTCGGCCATGCGCTGACCGGCCGCAAGAAGGGCGGGCCGGCCTATGTCGCCGTGATCTCCTCGGCGCTGTTCGGCTCGATCAACGGCAGCGCCGTCGCCAACGTCGCCAGCACCGGCACCTTCACCATCCCGCTGATGATCCGCACCGGCTACAAGCCGCAGACGGCGGCGGCGATCGAGGCGGCCGCCTCGTCGGGCGGGCAGATCATGCCGCCGATCATGGGCGCGGCGGCCTTCCTGATGGTCTCCTTCACAGGCATCCCCTATGTCGAGATCATCAGCCACGCGCTGTTCCCGGCGCTGTTGTATTTCGGCGCGGTGTTCGCGGCGGTGCAGCTCCATGCGGCCCGATACGACGTGAAGGCGGTCGCTGCGGCGGACCTTCCGAATTTCCGGCATCTTCTGCTGACGCGGGGCTACATGCTCCTGCCGATCCCGATCCTCCTCTACTTCCTGCTCGACGGCTACACGCCCTATCGCGCCGGCTTCTATGCCATCGTGGCGGCGCTGGTGCTGGCGATGTTCGCCAGATCCTCGCGACCGACCCCGGCGCGGCTGATGGCGACCTGCCGGGCCGCGGTGGCCGGGCTGCTGCCGGTGGCGACGGCCTGCGCCTGCGCCGGCATCGTCATCGGCATGCTGACCCTGACCGGGCTCGGACTGAAGCTTTCCGGCCTCATCGTCGACGCCAGCGGCGGCTCGCTCTTCATCGCGCTCTGCCTGACCGCGGTCGCCTCGATCGTGCTGGGCATGGGACTGCCGACGGTGGGCGTCTATCTGCTCCTGGCGGTGCTCGTCGCGCCGGCACTGACCCAGATGGGCGTGCCGCTGATCGCCGCGCATCTCTTCATCTTCTACTACGGCCTCGTCTCGGCGATCACGCCGCCCGTGGCGCTGGCGGCCTATGCGGCGGCGGCCATCGCCAAGTCGAAACCGCTGGAAACCTCCGTCGAGGCGTTCCTGATGGGGCTCGCCAAGATCGTCGTGCCCTTCGTCTTCGTCTATGGCCCGGAAATCCTTTTGATCGGCACGACGGGCGACATCGTGGTCGCCATCACCTCGGCCTTCGTCGGGGTCTATGCGCTGTCCATCGCCACCACCGGCTGGTGGGGCGGGCCGCTTGCACCGTGGCGGCGCATCGTCGTCGGGGCGGGGTCGGTGCTGATGATGATGCCCGGCCTGTGGACCGATCTTGCGGCGATCCCGGTGATCCTCGCGCCGCTCTATCTGCTGCGCCCGACCAACCCCAAGCCTGCATGAGACGAACGACATGACTGCAGACGAACTGCGCGCCCTCGCCACCCGGGCGATCGCGGCGAACGGCGCTCCCCTCAAAATTGCCGAGACGGTCGCCGATGTGCTGGTGGAAGCCGATCTGCGCGGGGTCGCGTCCCATGGCGTGGCCCGCCTGCCCAATTACGTGGCGCGGGCGAAGGCGGGCCTGATCGATCCGGCTGCCGAAGCGACGATCGTCAGCGACGCCGGCGGTCTGGTGATCCTCGACGGCAACAACGGCTACGGACCGACGGCGGCCATGCGGGCCGTGGAGCTGGCGGTCGAGCGGGCGGCGGCGCACGGCGTCGCTTGGATCTCGGTGCGGGGTTCCAACCATTTTGGCCTCGCCTCGGCCTATAGCCAGAGGCTGGCGCGGCAGGGCTGCGCGGCGATCGTGGTCTCCAACGCGCCGCCGGCCATGGCGGCGATCGGTGGCAAGCGACCGGTGCTGGGTACCAACCCGGTGTCGATCGCGGTGCCGGGCGCCGAGCCGCCGGTCACGCTGGACATGGCGACGACCGTGGTGGCGCGCGGCAAGATCCGCCGGGCCGCCGCCGAGGACCAGCCGATCGCCGAAGGGCTCGCCCTCGATGCCGACGGCCGGCCGACGACCGACGCCCATGCCGCGCTGGCCGGGACGCTTGCCCCGATCGGGGGACCGAAGGGATACGGGCTGGCGCTGATGATCGAATTGCTGACCGGTTTCTTCGCCGGCGGCTCGGCGGCGACCGAACTCGGCGAATCCAGCGATTTCTCCCGTAAGGCGGGAACCTGCTTCACGCTGATCGCGGCCCGCACCGACCATCTGGGAGAGCCCGACGCGCGGCTTGCGGCGATCACCGGCATGATCCGGGCGTCGGGCGAGCCGGGCGAGGTGCTCCTGCCGGGCGAGATCGAGGAGCGGCGCAGCACCGCGAACCACGAGAGCGGGCTGTCCATCCCGGCCAAGGTGCGGGCGGAGATCGACGCGCTTCTGTGACAAACGGGGACACGCGCGGCTGAAGGGCTGTCCCTCAGTCGCCCGTGTCCGGCGTGGGGTCGCGGGGGCCCATGCGGATGACCGCGTCGAGGGCGAGGATGCCGCGCGCATGTTCGCGGACCAGCACGGGATTGATCTCGGCCTCGATCACGCGCGGCTCCGCGGCGAGCTGCGACAGGGCGACGAGACCGTCGGCGAGGGCATCGAGATCGCCCTCCGGCGCCCCGCGATAGCCCCGCAGCAGTGCAAAACTCTTCACCGAGGCGATCATGGCGCGCGCCCCGTCACGCGAGACCGGGGCCGGGCTGACCGCGAGGTCGGCGAAGATTTCCGTCATCACGCCGCCGAGCCCGACGCTGACCATCGGGCCGGTGACCGGATCGCGGGTGAAGCCGAGAATGGCTTCGCCCAGGCCGCGCGCCATCTGCGCCACCATGTAGCCGCCGATCAGGGCCTCTGGCATGTGCTGGGCGAGATGGGTGCGCATGTCGAGAAGTGCGGCGGCCACGTCGCTGCGCCCGGCAAGGTTCAGCCGAACGGCGCCCGCCTCCGATTTGTGCGGCAGATCGGCCGACACCGCCTTCAAGACATAGGGCCCGGGAAAGGGCAGGTCGGCCAGAGGCTCGTCGGCCCCCACATGCAGGCTTTGGGGTCCGGCAATGCCGAGCGCCGCGAAGATGTCTGCCGCGGCGATCTCGTCGGCCAGCCCTTCGGGCAGCGCCGCGAGCCGCTCCGTGACGGCGTCGGGCAGGCGGGCGGGACCTGGCGGCGCCGGCGCGGGATCGGCGAGAAGCGCCGCAACGGCCTGGGCACAGCTTTCCACCGTCCGGAAGGCCGGCACGCCGCCATCGTTGAACAGCGCCAGGCTCTCGGGCGCGTGCGGCACCGGCATGGCGATCACCGGTGCGGCCTCCGGTCCAAGCTCGGCGACCGCGTCGAGGATGGGCCGGACGGCGATCTCGGGATTGAACTGGGCAGACGAGCCGATGGCGGCGACGATCAGGCCGGTCTCCGGATCGCTCGCCAGCGCGGCGACGACGGCCTTCATCGTCTCGTAGCGGGCCCCGGCGAAGGTGACGTCGACGATCGGCCCGGGCTTGATGGCGATCCCCTCGGCGCGAAGGGCGGCATCGGCGCGGGGCGACAGGCCGGCCAGCGCCGAGCCCTTGAGGGCTATGCCGTCATAGACCATGCCGCCGCCGCCGCCCGTCGTCGTCAGCACGGTGGCGCGCTTCGGACGTGATGCGAGCCGGGTGCGCAGGGACAGGGCGCCGGCGGTCTCGATCATGCCCTCGAAACTGTCGGCGACGACGATGCCGTGATGGGCGAGGAAGCTTGCCAGGGCGCGCGGCCCGCCGATCATCGCGCCCGTATGGGACTGGGCGAGCGCCCGGCCGGCTTCCGAGCGGCCGACGAGGAAGGCGGTGATCGGCTTGCCGAGGGCGCGGGCGCGCGCCGCGAAGGCCGCGACCCTTTCGGGCCGGCGCAGGGTCTCGACGAACAGCGCGAAGGAATCGAAGGCCTCATCCTCGACCAGCGCCTCGCCGAGTTCGCCGACGCCCAGCATCGCCTCGTTGCCGACGGAGACGAAGGCGCCGAAGCCGCGCCCCGTGGCGGCACCGCGCGACAGGATGGCGCCGATCACTGAACCCGATTGCGACAGCACCGCGGTGCGCCCCTGGGGCAGGGCGTCGATGGCGAAGGCGGCGTTGGTGGTGGCCGAAAAGCCGGCCGCCGATCCGACGACGCCGGTGGAGTTCGGCCCGATCAGCGCGACGCCGGCCTCGCGCGCCGCGGCGACGAGCCGGGCCTGCCGGGCGATGCCCTCGCCGCCGGATTCGGCAAAGCCGTCGGCCAGGACGGTGGCAACTTTAACGCCTGCGGCCGCGCAATCGGCAACGGCGCCGATCGCCCGCTCCGTATCGAGCAGGATGTAGGCGTGGTCCGGCACCTGCGGCAGGGCGGCGAGGCTGGGCCAGGCCCTTGCCCCCTGCACGGTCTCGCGGCGCGGATTGACCGGATAGACGGCGCCGGCATAGCCGTGACGGGCGAGAAACGCCTGCGGCCGGGCGGTCAGCCGGCCGGCGGTGTCGGAGGCGCCGATGATGGCGACGCTGCGCGGGCGCAGCAGGGCATCGACGAAGGCCGGGCCGCGTGCGCTGCCGGTCATGACCGGGCGTCCGACGGTGCCGGACGGGGCGGGCGTTGCGAGAACTTTTCGCCGAAGATTTCCTCGGCGATGCGGTTCTTCAGGATCTCGGTGCTGCCGCCGGCGATCATCCAGCCGCGGGTGCGGCGCAGGCAGTACTGGACGATATGGTCCTCGCCGAAGCCCAGCGCGCCCATCACCTGCAGCGCCTCGTTCGCGGCGAAATGGCCAGCCTCGTTGCAGGCGAGCTTGGCCATCGCCGTCTCCATGGCGGAGGGCAGGCCTTCACCGGCATTGATCACGGCCCGGGCCAGGAGCAGTTCGGCCGCATCGAGCTTCACCGCCATGTCGGCGAACTTCCACTGGATGCCCTGGAACTCGGCGAGGCGGCGGCCGAACTGGCGCCGCTCCAGCGCATGGTCACGGGCGACCTCGAAGGCGAGGCGGCCGACGGCGACGGCCCGCGAGGCGTTGCCCAGGCGCTCGACATTGAAGCCGGAGATCTGCTTCTTGAAGCCGCCGGGACCGAGCAGGACGTTCTCGGGCGGCACGTAGAGATTGTCGAAATAGAGCTGGCTCCAGCTCTCGCCATTCATGTAGCGGACCGGCTGGCCGACGCTGAAGCCCTCCATGTCGCGCTCGAGAATGACCGAGCCGATGCCCGAGACGCCGGGCCCGAAGCGGCAATAGCAGAGGATCAGGTCGGCGGAGCCCGAATGGGTGCCGAAGACCTTGGTCCCGTTCAGGCGGTAGCCGTCGCCGTCGGGCGTGGCGGTGGTCGCCAGTTCGGTCACGGCCGAACCGGCCTCCGGTTCGCTCATGCCGACCGAGATCACCGTCCGGCCGGCCAGCAGGCCCGGCAGCCAGCGCGCCCGCTGCTCGGCGGTGGCGAATTCCGACAGGGTGCGGATCGCGCCGAAATTGCCGGCCTGCACGACATCGGCGGAGCGGGGGCAGACCTGGGCAATCTCGCGGATGGCGATGACCGCGTCCATCAGCGTGCCGCCCTGGCCGCCATCGGCCTCGTCCATCATGATGCCCATCAGCCCCATGTCGACGAGCTTCTGCGTCGTGGCCGGATCGAGACCATCGGCATTGGCGCGGGCGACCCGGCCCTCGGCCAGTTCGGCCCGGGCGAATTTCGCGACCGCGTCGCGGAACATGATCTGCTCCGGCGTGTAGAGGCTGTCCATGGATCGTCCTTTCAGCGGGGTCTCAGCGCGACAGGGCGCGAACGACCGCGTCGGCGAAACCGGCCGTCGTTCCGTCGCCGCCGAGATCGGGCGTGTGGGTGGCAGGATCGGCGAGGGCGGCGGTCACCGCCGCCTCGATCGCCCTTGCGGCATCGGTCAGGAGCGGCTCGCCCCGCCGCGCGCCGAGCCATTCGAGGAGGAGGGCGGCCGAGAGGATGAGCGCCACCGGATTGGCGATGCCCCGGCCGGCTATGTCGGGCGCCGAGCCGTGGACGGCCTGCGCCACGGCGTGGTCGGCACCGACATTCAGCGCCGGGGCGAGACCCAGACCGCCGGCCAGTTCGCCGGCCTCGTCGGAGAGAATGTCGCCATACATGTTGGTGGTCACGACGACATCGTAGACGGAGGCATCGCGCACCAGATGCGCCGCCATCGCGTCGACGATCACCTCTTCGAGCGACACGGTCGGATAGTCCCCGGCCACATGGCGCACGGCCTCCAGGAACAGGCCGTCCGTCTGGCGCAACACATTGGCCTTGTGGACCGCCGTCACCTTGCGGCGACGATGCAGGGCGGCCTCGAAGGCGGCACGGGCGATCCGCTCGCAGGCGCTTCGGGTGATCTTGCGCACGGCCAGCGCCATGTCGGGGCTCGGCATGAACTCGCCGCTGCCGGCGAACATCGAGCGGTCGGCGTAGAAGCCTTCGGTGTTTTCCCGGTAGATCACCAGATCCATCCGCCGGGCGGCGCCCGGCAGGCGCGACACGCTGGGCCGGATATTGGCGTAGAGGTCGAGCCCGCGGCGAATGCGGGCCGAGGGATTGGGCTGCCCCTCGGCATATTCGTAGGTGGCGAGCGGCGCGAGGATGACGCCGTCGGCGGCGCGGATCCGCGCTTCGCTGGCATCGGAAAAGGTCGTGCCTTCCGCCGCGAAGGCCGCCAGCCCGACCGGTATCTCGCTGAAGGAGAGGCCGAGCCCGAAACATCGGTCCGCTGCCGCGAGTACGGCGAGGGTTGCCTCGGCGATCTCCGGGCCGATGCCGTCCCCCCTCAGAACCGCCAGATCGATCGCCATGACACGCCTCCCCATGCTGTTGTCCGGCAAATGTTCGGTTGACCGGACAATTGGTTTCGGGTTCATTCGCACGGAATGAAGGCGGGCGGCAAGCCTTGCGGCACACGGGTCGCCGCCAACGTCATCAGCGGACCAGAATGGGAGGAAACCAGCCGTGCTTCTGAAAGAGATCGGGGCCTATGTCGCGCGCGAGCGCAGCTCGGAGCTGTCGGACAAGACGATCCACCACGCCAAGCGCGCGGTGATCGACTGGTTCGCGGCGACCATGCCGGGGACCGCGCAGAACCCCGGGCCGATGCTGCGCGCCGCGCTCGCCGAGGAGATCGGCCATGGCTGCGCCATCGTGCTGCCGGGTGGCGCGTCGGCGCTGACCCGCACGGCCGCCTTTCTCAACGGCACCGCCGCCCACACCGCCGAGTTCGACGACATCCATCGCGACTCGGCCGTTCATCCCGGCTGTGCGACCATCGCGGCGGCGCTCGCCTGCGCCCAGACCACGAGCTGCGACGGCGAAACCTTCCTGCGCGGCGTGATCGCCGGCTTCGAGGTATCGACGCGCATCGGCCTTGCGATGACCCGCGAGCACTACAAGTTCTGGCACGCGACGGCGACGATCTCGACCTTCGGCGCGTCGGCGGCCGCGGCGCTGATCCTCGGCCTCGACGAGGACGAGACGGCCCACGCGCTGGCGACCGCCGCGACGATGGCGGCGGGGCTGCAGCAGGCGTTCCGGTCCGACGCCATGAGCAAGCCGATCCATGCCGGCCATGCCGCGGAAGCCGGCGTCACCAGCGCGATGGCGGCCGGCAAGGGCGTCACCGGGGCGCTCGACGTCCTCGACGGGCCGGTCGGCATGGGGGCCGCGATGAGCGGGCGGGCCGACTGGTCGAAGGCGACCGCCGGGCTCGGCAGCGCCTACAATATCGAGGTCATGACCTTCAAGAACCATGGCTGCTGCGGCCATACCTTCGCAGCCATCGACGGGGCGCTGGTGCTGAAGCAGCGGCACGGCATCGACGCCGCGGACATCGACAGCATCCATGTCGGCACCTACCGGCCGAGCGTCGACATCTGCAACCGGCCCGACCCGCAGACGCCGGTCGATTGCCGGTTCAGCCTCCACTACGTCGTCGCTCATGCGCTGGTCCACGGCTCGGTCCGCCTCGCCGCCTTCGAGCCCGACCGCATGGCGGACCGCGCGGTGCGCGATCTCCTGCCGAAGATCACGCTGGAGCTCGACGAGGACATCGACTCCCGCTTTCCGGGCCAGCGCGCGGCGCGGGTGACGATCGCCATGAGGAATGGCGAGCGCTTCAGCTTCCTGCAGCCGACCCGCAAGGGCGATCCGGACATGCCGCTGAGCGACGAGGAATTGTCCGACAAGTTCACCGAACTGGCCGGCTCCGTGCTGGCGGAAGCCGAAGCCGAGGCGCTGCTGGCGGCGCTCTGGGGGCTGGAGAAGCGGACCTCCCTCGACCTGCCGGGCCTCCAGGCGAAGCCGGCGCGCGCCAGCGTGGCCTGACCACCTTCCGATGCAACGAAAAAGGCCGGACCCTCGCGGGTCCGGCCTTTTTCCTGTCCGGCGTGCCGGCGTCAGGCGGGCGCCGTTCGGCGCCGGGCGAGCATGTCGCGGATGATCGGGAAGGCCAGGACCAGCAGCGTCAGCACCGCGATGGTGACCGAGATCGGCCGGGTGACGAAGACCAGCCAGTCGTTCTGCGAGATGAGCAGGGCCAGCCGCATGTTCTCCTCCGCCATGGGCCCGAGGATCAGGCCGAGCACGGCCGGGGCAAGCGGGAAGTCCAGCCGCTCCATGGCGTAGCCCAGAAGGCCGAAGCCCAGCATCATGTAGAGATCGAACATGGAATTGTTGATCGAGTAGACGCCGACGGCCGTCAGGCCGGCGATGAGGGGCACCAGCAGTACCCGCGGCAGTCGCAGCACATGGATGAACACGCGCGTGCCAATGATGCCGCCGATGAACATCAGCAGCGCCGAGGTCACGAACATCTGGATCATGAAGCCGTAGACGACGTCCGGATAGTCGCGGAACAGCGCCGGGCCGGGCCGCAGGCCATGGATCAGGAGGCCGCCGAGGATGACGGCGGCGACCGAACTGCCCGGCACGCCGAGGGTCAGGGCCGGCACGAGGGCTGCGGAATTGTCGGCATTGTTGCCGCATTCGCCGGCGGCGACGCCTTCCGGCGAGCCCTCGCCGAATTCGTCCGGCGTCTTGGATGCGCGCTTGGCCTCGTTATAGGACAGGAAGGCGGCGATGTTGCCGCCGGCGCCCGGAAGCAAGCCGACGATGACGCCAATGATCGACGAGCGCGTCCAGGTCTTCCACAGCCGGCGCCAGTCGTCGAACATGCCGTGGCTGGATTTCACCCGCAGCTTGTCGCGGCTGATGCCCGTCTTTACCGCCTCCTCGGCCATCGCGATGGCCGGCGGGATGGCGTAGAGGCCGGTCAGCAGCACGACGATGTTGAAGCCGTCATAGAGATTGATGTTGCCGAAGGTGAAACGCTGCGCGCCGGTGATCGTGTCGATGCCGATGCAGCCGATCAGGAGGCCGATGCAGGCGGACAGGACGCCCTTGATCGGGTTCTTGCCGACGAAGACGGCGATGGCCGACAGGCCGAAGATGCCGACCCAGAAATACTCCGCCGGGCCGAAGGCCAGGGTGACGCGGGCCAAAGGCGGCGCCAGCGTCATCAGGACGACGGCGCTGACCATGCCGCCGATGGCCGAGGAGACCACCGCGATCTGGAGGGCGCGCCCGGCCTCGCCCTTCTGGGCCATGGGGTAGCCGTCGAAGGTGGTGACGATCGAGGCCGGGGTGCCGGGAATGCGCAGCAGCACGGCCGGGATCGCGCCGCCATACATGGCGCCGTTGTAGATGCCGGCCATCATGCCGAGCCCGACCAGCGGATCGAGCCCGAAGGTCAGCGGAATGAGAACGGCGATGCCCATGGTCGCGGACAGGCCGGGCAGGGCGCCGATGGCGATGCCCAGCACCACGCCCGCCACCATGGCGAAGAGATTCGCTGGCTGGAAGACATAGGGAAGGGCGTGAAGGAGCGGTTCGAACACGTCAGGAACTCCGAATGGCCGCTGGTGTCAGTAGAACATGCCGTGCGGCAGCGGCCGCTCGAACACGAGGATGAAGACCACGTAGACCAGCACCAGGAAGCTCACCGTGGCGGCGGCCAGAAGGCGATAGTCCCGGAAGCCGAGAGCGAGGGCGAGGGCGACGATGAGGATGGCCGTCGCCACGAAATAGCCGAGGGTGCTGATGGCCACGACGTAGGAGATGAACGCCCCGAAGGTGATCAGGAAGTTCCGCGAATTGCGGAAGAAGGGCTGGTTCAGCTTGGGGTCCGTGGCCGCCGCGGGGGCCCGGCCGGACCGCAGCGGCACCGTGCGCAGGAGCATCAGGACCGCGCACAGGGCCATGACGGTGCTGATCATCCGCGGGAAGATCATCGACTTGAAGGGCAGCGAACCCGAGGCGACGAACACGCTGACCGCCAGCAGCAGCAGCGCCACCGCGCCAATTCTGTCCTTGATGTAAGTCATCCTAAGTATCCGTTATTAGATTCCGGCAGGAAGTCTCTGGCATACGCGATGTGTTCTTCGCGTCTTGGCGAGCTATCTTCCATCAATCGCATTTTCCGTGATTTCAATGTTTACATCTTCATATGATTATTCCACGCTATTGCGATTCTCGGCACAGTGCCGGGAAGCTCAGACCAGAAGCAGTGGAGGAAATCATGCGAATATTCAGGGCAATCGCGGCAGCGGGCCTGGCGGTGTCGGCGCTGGCCATGGGCGCGTCGGGCAGCGCCGCGGCCGAATATCCCGAGCGCAACGTCACCATGTATGTGGCCTACTCGCCCGGCGGTGGCACCGACGTCATGGCGCGCACCCTCATTCCCTATCTGGAGAAGTATCTGCTGGGCGACGGCTCCATCGTCGTCGAGAACAAGCCGGGCGCCGGTGGCGAGATCGGCTTCACCGCCATCGCGACCGCCGAGAATGACGGCTACAGCATCGGCATGATCAACGTGCCGGCCGTCGTCACGCCGCTGATCCAGCGCACGCCCGGCTACGACCTCGACAGCTTCGAAACCCTGGGCAATGTCGTTTCCGATCCCGGCACCATCGTCGTGCGCGAGGATTCCGAGTTCCAGACGCTGGACGATCTCGTGACCTATGTCCGCGAGAATCCCGGCTCGCTGCCGATCGGCAATTCCGCCATCGGCGGCTCGACCCATACGGCGCTGCTGCGCTTCCTCGGCATGGCCGATCTGGAAGTGACCCATGTGCCGTTCCCGGGCTCCGCGCCGAGCCGCACCGCGCTTCTGGGCGGGCATGTGGCCGCGTCGATCATGGGGCTCGGCGAGGCCGGCCCGTATCACCAGGAAGGCAAGCTGCGGATCCTCGGCACCATGGCGTCCGAGCGCTGGGACGAAGTGCCGGAGGCCCCGACCTTCAAGGAATTGGGCTATGACATCGTGGCCGGCTCCGATCGCGGCCTCGTCGCGCCGGCGGGCATTCCCGAGGATGCGGCCACGGCGCTGGCCGAGGCCGTGCGCCAGGCGGTCGCCGATCCGGAATTCCAGGAGGAGGCGCGCAAGCAGCTCCTGCCGCTGAACTACCTGCCGCCGAAGGAGCACCGGGAGCATCTCGCCGAGACCCTGACCAAGATGGAAGAGGTCTGGGAGCGCACGCCCTGGGGCAAGTGACGCCCTGACCCGGACACCCCTGCCGCATTCGCTGCGGCGGGGGAACGGTCCTGACGACTGCAGAGGCCGGCGGGCCCGCAACGCGGACGCGCCGGCGCTGCCGGACGTTGTCATGCGCATGTCTCTGCCGGCCTCGAGCAACCGTACACTCCTCCCACGGCCCGCCGGCTGAACGCCGGTCTGCGACCGTTTCCCGGCTCCAGACTACGACGGTATACAGAAGTCTACAAGAGGTGATCGGGCGTACAGCCGCGGTCAGCCGGGACTGCTCGCGCGCGCGATCAGCGTGGTGACGGCCTCCGGCGCTTCGTACGGGGCCCAGTGCCCGACACGCGGCAGCACGGTCTGGCGCGCGGATGGCAGCACGTCGCGCAGGATCGCAAGGCGCTCCCCATGTTGCGGGGAGACGACGTCGTGCTCGCCGTAGATCGCGGTCAGCGGGCAGGCGATGCGGGCGAGGGCATCGCCGAGCGCGGTGCTGCGGGAGATGAGACGGCTGGGCGTGCGCGCCCGCGGGACGTTCAGCGCCTGGATGCGAACCGCCAGGTCGTCGATCAGCGCGGCATCGTGGATCATCATGGCGGCGAGATTGTCCCGATGGGCCGCCATGAGCGACGCCTCGGTCGGGTGATTGCGGACCGACCGCGTGGCCAGGGGCCCGGTCGGCAGCAGCCCGAGGCCCGGCGCGCCGACGATCACCAGGGCGGTGGCCGAGGGGCCGAGCTGCGCCGCCATGGTCGCCGCAATGACGCCGCCGAAGGAGAAGCCGGCAAGGGCAACCGGCCGTTCCCCGCAGATCGTGGTCAGACCGGCCAGCACCGGTGCGGCGACGGCTTCGGCCGCGGCGGTGCCCGCCGCCGGAGCGTCGTCGAGGCCGGCGGATTCCCCGAAGCCGGGCAGGTCCGGCACAAGGAGCCGGTGATGCCGGGCCAGGGCGGGGATCGCCTGCAGCCAGTGCAGCCAGGAACCATGCCCGCCGTGCAGCAGCGCCAGCGGCGGCCCGTCGCCGAAGACCCGCCAGGCCATCGTGCCGGCGCCGCAAGGCGTCTCGATCCGCGTGCCCGCCGCTTCCACGGCGGCAATCACCGCATCCGGGTCCTGATGCCGGCGGCCGGCGAGCATCGCCGCCGCGTGGTCCAGGGGGTCCTGTTGCATCGTCTGGTCAGTCCTTCACTGCGGGGTCGACGGGTGGCGCGGCAGACATGCGGGTCCCGCGACAGGCCGTGCGACGGGGGCGGGATCGGTGCGCCGAGCGCCCATGCGGTTGATTGTATCCTATTGTGTTCTGTCGTGCGCTTTGTCTATGTTGCCACGACGCGATGCGGGAGGTCCATGCAGGGCGACAGGCAGCCGGCACCGGCTGCCGTCGCTTTCGGGAGCGCATCGACGGCACGATTTTCCGAGTGGAGGAGAAGACAATGAGCTTACGTACCAAGATCGCGGCAGCGCTGGCGGGCACGCTGATGCTGGCCGGCGCGGCCCATGCCCAGGGTTATCCCGAGCGGGACATCACCGTCATCGTCGGCTACTCCGCCGGCGGCGGCACCGACGTGATGGCGCGCACCGTGGCGCCGTTCCTCGAGAAATATCTCGGCAACGGCGTGTCCGTGGTCGTGGAGAACAAGCCGGGCGCCGGCGGCGAACTGGGCTTTACCGCGATCGCCAATGCCAATCCCGACGGCTACACGATCGGGATGCTGAACATCCCGTCCTTCATCAACCCGATCATCGAGCGCGAGCCCGACTACACGATCGATTCCTTCGAGCCGGTCGCCAATATCGTCTCCGACGGCACCACGCTGGTCGTGCGCGAGGACAGCCAGTTCAAGTCGCTGGATGACTTCATTGCCTATGTGAAGGAGAATCCGGGCGTGATGCCGGTCGGCAATTCCTCGCTCGGCGGCGCCACCCATACCTCGCTGCTGCGGGTTCTGACGCCGAACGATCTGGAAGTGACCCATGTGCCGTTCCCGGGCGCCGCGCCGAGCCGCACGGCGCTGCTCGGCGGTCACGTCGCCGCCTCGGTGATGGGGATCGGCGAGGCCGCGCCTTACGTGGCCGACGGCACGCTGCGGGCGCTGGCGACGATGCGCGCGGAACGCTGGGACCAGCTGCCGGACGTGCCGACCTTCAAGGAACTGGGCTATGACGTGGTGGCCGGCTCCGATCGCGGTCTCGCCGCTCCGGCCGGCATTCCCGACGAAGCCCGCGACGCCCTGGTCACGGCCGTCGACAAGATGATGCAGGACGAGGAGTTCCAGGCGGCTGCCAAGAAGCAGGACCTGCCGCTGAACTTCCTGCCGCCGAAGGAATACGGCGAGCACATGCGCTCCACCAAGGAGCAGATGCAGGCGCTCTGGGAAAAGGCGCCCTGGATCCAGTAATTCGAGACCAGATTGCCAACCGAGCACGGCCCCCCGTCCGCGGGGGGCCGTTTGCATCAACGGATCAGGACGACGACCATGCAGGACAGTAACGCAGCCATTCTCTGCGACGTGGCGGACGGCATCGCGACCGTCACCCTCAACCGGCCGGACAAGCGCAACGCCATCGACGACGCGACGCGCGTCCTGTTGATCGACATTCTCGAACGGCTGAACGTCCAGGAGGAGGTCCGGGCCATCGTCCTCACGGGAGCCGGCAGCGCGTTCTGCGCCGGCGGCGACATTGCCGGCATGAAAGCGCGGCTCGACGCCCCGATCGGCCAGGTCGGCATCAATGGCTGGAAGCGGCAGAAATCGACGCACCGGGCCATCTCGACGATGAACAATATTGACAAGCCGACGATCGCGGCGGTCAACGGACCGGCCTCGGGCCTCGGCTGCGATCTGGCGCTGGCCTGCGACTTCGTCATGGTCTCGGCAGAGGCGAGCTTCGCCATGGCCTATCGCAAGCGCGGCCTGATCCCGGATGGCGGCGGCCTGTATTTCCTGCCGCGGCGGGTCGGCCTGCCGCGCGCCAAGGAGTTGATCTATTCGGCCCGCACGGTCGCGGCGGAGGAGGCGCTGGCCATCGGGCTGGCCGACCGGCAGGCGGCGGGCGCGCTTCTGGACGAGGCGCGCGCCTGGGCCGGGGAACTGACCCGCGGCTCGATGATCGCCATGGCGTTGTCCAAATCGATCCTCAACCGCGCCCTCGACCTGCCGGCCGAGCAGATCTTCGCCCTCGGCTCGGAGGCCCAGTCGATCTGCTACGCCTCCGACGAGCACCGCGACGCGGTGCGCGCCTTCCTCGACAAAAAGAGCGCCAAGTGACCGGCGCCGGTCTGGCGAGCCCGCCATTCGAGGGGCTGAAGGTCGTCGAGCTCGCGCAGGGCGTCGCCGCACCCTATTGCGGCATGATGCTCGCCCAGAACGGCGCCAGCGTCACCAAGATCGAGCCCATCGGCTATGGCGACTGGAGCCGCGGCCTCGGCAAGCGGGTGGACGACTTTTCCGCCGAGGCAATCGTCCTCAATCGCGGCAAGCGCTCGCTGGCCCTCAATCTGAAGGCGCCGGAGGGGCGCGAGACGGCGCTGCGGCTCCTGGAGCAGGCGGATGTGGTGATCGAGAATTACCGGCCCGGCGTTACCAGCCGGCTCGGACTGGACTATGCCAGCGTGGCGGCCCGCAATCCGTCCGTCGTCTATGCCACCGTCACCGGCTTCGGCGAGACCGGCCCGAACAAGGACCTGCCGGCCACCGACACGGTGATGCAGGGCTACACCGGCTTCATGTCGATCAACCGCGATCTCGCCGGCGTGCCGCGCCGGCTCAACATGCTGGCGATCGACATCTCCACCGGACTCTATCTCGCCCAGGCCGTGTCGGCGGCGCTCTACCGCAAGGCGGTCAAGGGCGAGGGCACGCATCTGCGCACCAGCCTCCTGGAATGCGCCATGGCCTTTCAGGAGGCGCGGATCGTCGCCGAGATCTTCGATGGCGCGGCGGTCAAGCCGGTCGGGGCGCCGGTCGGCACCTTCCCGACGGCCGACGGCTATCTGAGCCTCAATGCCCGGCGCGATGCGCATTTCGCCAAGCTGGTGACCATTACCGGCACGCCGGAATGGCTGGAGGATGCGCGCTTTGCCTCCGAACAGCAGCGCGTCGCCAATGCGGCGGATCTCAACGCGCTGGTCGCCCCGCATGTCGCCGCGCATCCAACGCGCTGGTGGCAGGAGAAACTGTCCGAGGCCGATATCCTGCACGCCAAGGTGCACGATTACCGCGAGCTGATGGAGGACCCGCAGGTCGTCGAGATGGAAGCGATCGGCTGGGCCGAGCTGAACGGCCTCGGCCGTCTGCCGGCGACCCGGCTTCCGGGCCTGGCGAAGCCGTCGGAGCGCGATGCGGCGCTCGCCACACCGCCCAGGGTGGGGGAAGGCGGCCGTGCGGCACTGGCCGAGGCCGGCTTCGACGAGGCCGAGATCGCGGCGCTTTCCGCCAGCGGCGCGGCGGCTTTCGCCTGAACCGGGCGAAGCGGCGCGATCAGCCCAGCGACGGGGCGTCCGGCGTCAGACGACGGATGGGCGCTCCGGCCTGGAAGGCGGCGATGTTCTCGACCATCTGGCGGTAGAACACGCCCATGTTCTCGCGCGAGACATAGCCGACATGGGGCGTCAGGACGAGATTCGGCACGCGGCGCAGTGGATCGTCCGCCGGCAGTGGCTCTTCGTCATAGACATCGATGGCGGCCCCGGCGATCCGGTTGCTCTGCAGTGCCGCGACCAGCGCAGGCCTCTCGACCAGCCCCGCCCGGGCCGCGTTGACCAGAAAGGCCGAGGGCCGCATCGCGCTGATCGCCGCCGCGTCGACGATGTGCCGGGTTCGCTCCGACAGGGTCAGATGCACCGTCACCACGTCCGCGGTCGCGAAGAGTTCGTGCTTGGAAACGCGGCGGGCGCCGCCGGCCGCGGCCGCTTCGTCGGTCAGGTTCTGGCTCCAGGCGACGACCTCCATGCCGAAGGCCGGCGCGATCGCCGCAACGCGGTTGCCGAGGCGGCCGAGGCCGACCACGCCGAGGCGCCTCCCGGCCAACAGTGTGCCGAGCCCGGTCTGCCAGCCGCCGGCCTTCATCGCCGCGTCGTTCTGCGGGATGCGCTGGGCAAGGGCGAGGATCAGTGCCCAGGTGAGTTCCACCGTGCCGCCACCATGGCTCTCGGTGCCGCAGACGATGATGCCGCGCTCGGCAGCCGCGTCGAGATCGATCCGCATGTTGCGGCGTCCGGCGGTGACGATGAGGCGGAGATCGGGCAGTGCCGCGATGACGCTGCGGGGCAGGGCGGTGCGCTCGCGCATCAGGCAGACCGCATCGAAGCCGGCCAGCGCCTGTGCGAGATCCGCCTCGCGGATGTGGTGGGTGACGAAGGTGATGTCGGCGTCGAGTTGGTCCCAGTCCGCCAGGTCGCGGGCCGTGTCCAGCCAGTCGTCGAGTATGGCGATCTTCATCGTCAGTCTCCTGGGATCGTTCCGGTCTTGTGCGCGCCGACAGCGGTCGGTTCGTCGAGGGGCAGCGCCGCCGGGCGGCGGCGACGGATGTTGAGGACGATGATCGTCGCCACGAAGATGATCGCGGTGCCGACGAAGGTCCACAGGGTCGGGCTTTCGCCGAAGACCACGAAGCCGATGGCCGCGGCCGCCGGCACGCGGATGAAATCGATCGGCGTGACGACGGTCATGTCGCCGTATTTGACGGCGAGCGAGGACATCAACTGCCCGGCCGAGCCGCAGATTGCCATGAGGCAGAGCCAGGCCAGCTGGGTCAGCGTCGGCGTCTGCCACCACAGGATCGCGGGGCCCACCAGGATCACCGCGCAGATGGCGGAGAAATAGAACAGGATCCGCGCCACCGGCTCGGTCCGGGTCAGCTTCTTGATGAAGACCAGCGCCAGGCTCGACGAGGCGGCGCCGGCCAGCGCGATGATCATGCCGTGATGGATGCCCGATTGCGGTTGCACCACGACGAGCACTCCGCCGAAGCCGGACACGGTGGCAAAACCGCCCAACCAGCCAACGACCTCGCCGAAGGCCAGATAGGAGGTCAGCATCGACCAGAGCGGCCGGGTGAAGGACAGCGCCGTTGCATCGGCCAGCGGCAGGACGGTGATGGCGTAGAAGGTGCAGGCCATCATGCCGAGGCCGAAGACGGTGCGGCAGATATGGGCGCCGGGGCGCTGGGTGCGCAGACCGGACAGGCCGATGCGATGCATGGCGAGCGGCGCGGCGATCGACAGGATCAGGATCACCCGCAGGAACAGGATCATCACCACCGGCAGGTCCTGGCCGAGATGCTTGACCAGTGACCCCTGCACTGTCAGCACCAGGGCGCTGCCCAGCATCCACAGGGCGCCGACGAGATTGGGAGCCAGACCTTTCACCGCGGGCAGCCCGTCACGACCAACGCGGGCGGCGGTGCCGGCCAAGGGACGATCCGACCGGTGCGACGGCGGCGACGATCGGCATCGAGGACATGGCAGACAAGGCGGACCCTTCGCGCATTGCGGGGCATGCTTGCCCATTTGTACGGATGTTATTATCAATCATACCAATCGCGGTCGGGATGTCCAGCCGACCGGAGCCCTCTCGATCCCCTGGAGACGCCCATCATGCTCGGCAGCCCGGACACGAAACTTCCCGTCCGCACCCTCGTCTTCGCGCCGCTGGTCGATGCGTCCTACGGATTTCTGGCCGCCGGTTGCGAGGCGAGGGACCTCCGCGACCGGATCGGCGAATTCGACGCCGACTTCATGCCGCAGGCCGAGCGGGAGGCCGTCGGCGCGGTCGTGACCAGCGGCATTGTCGGCTTCACCGCGGCGCAGATGGATCTCTTGCCGAATCTCAAGCTGATCGCCTGTTTCGGCGTCGGCTACGAGAATGTCGATCTCGCCGCCGCGACCGAGCGCGGCATCGCCGTGACCAACGCGCCGGCGACCAATGGCGAGACGGTGGCCGACCATACGGTCATGCTGATGCTGGCCGCGGCGCGGGGGCTGCCGGAGGTGATGGGTGCGGCGCGCGAGGGACGCTGGAACGAGGCCCGCAAGCGCTACCGGCCGACCCTCAACGGCGCCCGGGTCGGCATGCTGGGGCTGGGAGCGATCGGCCAGGCCATCGCGACGCGGGCCAGTGCCTTCAACGCGTCGATCAACTACACCACCCGCAGCGAAAAGACCGGTGTTCCCTATCGCTACATTCCCGACGTTCTGACGCTGGCCAAGGAGAGCGACTTCCTCGTCGTGGCGATCCCCGGCGGCAAGGAGACCCGCCATCTCATCGGCCGTGAGGTGCTGGACGCGCTCGGACCGGACGGCATCCTGGTCAATATCGGCCGTGGGTCGGTGGTGGATTCGCAGGCGCTCGCCGCGGCGCTCAAGGACGGGCGCATCCATGCGGCGGGTGTCGACGTGCTCGAGGAGGAGCCCGAGATCCCGGCGGCGCTCCTCGACGCGCCCAATTTCGTCGTCACGCCGCATATGGCGGGCCGCTCGCCCATTGGCCTGCGCCGCCAGTGCGAGCGGGCTCTCGACAATCTGGACCGGCTGCTGCGCGGCGACGTCTTTGCCTGCCGCGTCGCGTGACGTAAGAGGGGCTTGCGGGACGCGCGCGCCGGCAGGGCGCGCCGCCGACCGATGGACGATGCTGCTTCGCCCGGATGGCGAGGCTGGGCCGCAGGAATGAAGATGGCGATGGGAACGGACCCGCTCGGCCTGGCCGGACAGCCGCCGCGCTATCTGCGGATCGCGCAGGCGCTGGCCGCCGACATCGCCGATGGCCGCTATGCGGTCGGCGGCATGCTGCCGACCGAGGCCGAGCTCTGCGTGCTCCACGGCGTCAGCCGGTCGACGATCCGCGAGGCGCTGCGCCGGCTGGCGGCGCTCGGCCTCGTCTCCCGGACCCAGGGCATCGGCACCCGCGTCGAGCAGCGCCACGCCAAGTCGACCTACATCATGTCCGCCCAGTCGGTGGAAAAGGTCATGCAATACGCGGCCGAGACGGAGTTCTCGGTCCGGTCGATCGACGAGATCACCGCGGACGAGAGCTTCGTTGCCCGGATGGGCGGCCGGATCGGCGAGCGCTGGGTGGCGTTCTGCGGCACCCGCGCCGTGCCCGGCGACAACCAGGGCGCCTTCTGCCGCACCTGCGCCTATGTCGCCGGCCGGTTCGGCGAGGTTCGCAGGTCGATCGCGCTCGGCGGGCCGCCGCTGACGACGCCGATCTACCAGACCGTCGCCGATACCTACGGCCTGGCCATCGGCGAAATCCGCCAGACGATGCGCGCCGAGGCCGCGGGCGAGGAGGATGCCGAGCTGCTGAACGTGGCGGCCGGTTCGCCGATTCTGCACATCGTGCGCCAGTACATCACCGCCGACGGCGAGACGATGGAGGTCTCGACCAACACCTATCCGGCCGGTCGCTTCGAATATTCGATGCGCCTGCGGCTCTCGACGGGTGGCGGCAGCAGCGACGACTGATCCGCGCCCGGCTGCGTGAGGGGGCAAGCCGTGTCCGGCTCTTCAGTCGGCGGGCAGCGCGGCGAGGATGTCGGCAAAGCGGGTGGCGACCGGCGGCAGGTTGCCCGATCGCCGGGTGAGCAGCGCGAAGCTGCGCGACAGGGTCGTCTCCGGCAGGGCGATCTCGGTCAGGATCCCCAGCGAATTGCGCCCCACGAAGGTCAGGAGATCGAGTTCGGCCACCATCTCCGGCAGGGCCGAGATCGAGCTGGTCTCCACCCGCGCCTGGGGTGGGGGCAGGCCGTTCTGGACGAAGATCCGGTCGAGCCAGGCGCGGGTGCCGATCGAGCGCGACGGCAACACCCATTTCTCGCCGGCGAGATCGGCAAGGCTCGCCCCGCCTTTCGCCAGCCGGTGCGAGGGGCTGGCCGCGACCACCATCTCGTCGCGGTAGATGGTGCGGGCGTCGAATTCGCTGTGGGCCCGCGGGTCGACCGGGGCGATCACGAGGTCGCATTCGCCGGCCCGCAGATGCGCCTGCAGGACGTCGCTCATGCTCACGGTCAGCGCGATGTCGACGCCCGGCGCCACCGCCGTCAGCATGCGGCAGGCGCGGGGCAGCACGTGGTTGACGATGGTCGTGCCCGAACCGATGCGCAGCGTGCCGGCCTCGCCGCGCGCCACTTCGCCGACCTCCCGCGACACCGCTTCGGCTTCCTGGCGCAGGTGACGCGCCTTTTCCAGAAGGATCGCGCCCACCGGCGTCAGGCGCTTGCCGCGGCCGGTGCGGTCGAAGAGCTTCGCCCCGATCTGCTGTTCCAGCCGGCGCACGGCCTTGGTCAGCGCCGGCTTGGTCCGGCCGACCTCGGCGGCGGCCTCTTCATAGGAGGCGCGCGTCGCGACGGATTCGAAGAAGGCGAGATCGCGCAATTCCATTGGACACCGAAAGTTACCGTTCAGGCGAAACTAGTGCATGGAAAGATAACGGGCAATGACGCATGACTGGGGCATCGAATGCCATGCCGCCCGGGAGCGAGGGCGGCTGTCGCAGCGGCGGTGCAGCCTCGCGCGCCCGCCTCGCAAGGAGGAAGAGCCATGACCAAGCATGACAAGAACATCGTCGCCGAAGACCCGATGGCGGTTCTGAAGACCAAGAACTACACGACCGACATCGCGTCGATGAAGGACAAGGTCAGCGAAGCGGAATGGGAAGCGCGGGTGAACCTCGCCGCGGCCTACCGGCTCGTCGCTCTGTGGGGCATGGACGAGATGATCGCCAACCACATCTCGGTGCGCGTGCCGGGCGAGGAGGACACCTTCCTCATCAATCCCTATGGCTATTTCTACGAGGAGATCACGGCGTCGAGCCTGATCAAGATCGACCTCGACGGCAATGTCGTCCAGAAGCCCGACTTCGACTACGAGCCGAACCGTGCCGGCTTCGTCATCCACAGCGCCATCCACCGGGCGCGCGAGGACGCGCATTGCGTCATCCACACCCATACGCCCGCCGGCATGGCGGTCTCGACGATGAAATGCGGCCTGCTGCCGCTGACCCAGACGGCGATGCGCTTCGCCACGATCGGCTATCACGACTACCAGTCGGTCGCCGTCGATCTCGCCGAGCAGGAATCCATCGTTGCCGATCTCGGTGATTCAGACCTTCTCATCCTGCGCAATCACGGCCTCCTGACGGTGGCGCCGTCCGTCGCCCAGGCCTTCTCGAACATCTACCGGGCCGAGCTGGCCTGCAAGGTGCAGGTGATGGCGATGTCGGCCAATACCGAGATCGGCACGCCGCCGGAAGCGATCATCGAAAAGACCAACGCGCTCTACAGGCCGGAGACGCGCCGCCCGTTCGGCGTCCTGGAATGGCCGGGCCTGCTGCGCAAGCTGGACCGGATCGACCCGTCCTTCCGGACCTGAGCCTTGCCCAGCGAACCAGCCGCACGCCTGCCGCTTGCGGGCATCCGCGTTCTCGACTTCGGACATACGGTGATGGGCCCGACCTGCGGGCTCATCCTGGCCGATCTCGGGGCCGACGTGATCAAGATCGAGCCGGCCCCGCGGGGCGACCCGACCCGGACCCTGAAGGGGTTCGGAACGGGCTATTTCGGCTTCTTCAACCGGAACAAGCGCTCGATCGCGCTCGATTTGAAGACGGCGGAGGGGCAGGAGATCGCCCATCGCCTGGTGCGCAGCGCCGACGTCCTGGTGGAGAATTTCGCGCCGGGCACGATGGACCGGCTGGGCCTGTCGGCCGAGACGGTGGCCGAACTCAATCCGCGCCTCGTCAATGCCAGCCTGAAGGGCTTCCTCAAGGGGCCCTACGACAACCGGCTGGCGCTGGACGAGGTCGTGCAGATGATGGCCGGCCTCGCCTATATGACGGGGCCGCCGGGGCAGCCGCTGCGGGCGGGGACCTCGGTCGTCGACATCACCGGCGGCATGTTCGCGGTGATCGGCATCCTCGCGGCGCTGATGCAGCGGGGCGAGACTGGCAAGGGCGCCGCCGTCGGCTCGGCCCTGTTCGAATCCTGCGTGTTCCTGGTCGGCCAGCATCTGGCCTATGCCTCGCAGATCGACGAACCGGTCCCTCCGATGCCGGCGCGCCGGTCGTCCTGGGCGGTCTACGAGCTGTTCACCCTGAAGGACGGCGAGCAGATGTTCGTCGGGATCACCACGGACGCCCACTGGAAGCGTTTTTGCGCGGCGCTGCAGCGTGACGATCTGGGCAGCGATCCGGAACTGGCGACCAACAACCAGCGGGTGGCTGCCCGCGGACGGCTGATCCCGATCGTCCAGGAGGTCTTCCGCAATCTCGACACGGCCGGGGCGATCGCGCTCTGCGAAGCGGCGCGCATTCCCTTCGCCCCGATCGCAGAGCCGGCGGATCTGTTCGACGATCCGCATCTGGAGGCGACCGGCGGGCTTCTGCCCACCACCATGCCGAACGGGACAAAGACCAGGCTGCCGCGGCTGCCGTTCCAGATCGCCGGCCACGATCTCGGCATCCGGTCCGATCCCCCGGCGATGGGCGCGGACACCGACGCGCTGCTCTCGGAACTGGGCTATGACGACACGGCGATCCACGCGCTGCGCCAGTCCGGGGTCATCGTGACCCCGACGGACTGAACCGATCACCCGCCGGCCTCGCCCGACGGCGAGGCCGGCGGGCGGCCCGTTCAGCCAAGTCCCGGAACGCCGGCGTCCCTGGCCGCGGCGTTGATCGAGGCGATGTCTTTGGCGGTGAGGGCCAGGCCCAGGCGCGAGAACATCCGCACTGGTGCCGTCGGTTCCGCGATGCGGATTTGCGATCCGTCATCGAGCGCGTCGAGGTGGACAACGCGATGATCGGCATCGCCCGCGATGCGGCGACGTTCAAGCAGATGATGGAGAGGAAGCTAGCACTGCAGAAGGCGGAGCGGCTGGCGCGTTCGGCATTCGCAGATTTTCAAGGAAATGGTGCGCCCGAAAGGATTCGAACCTCTGACCCCCAGATTCGTAGTCTGGTGCTCTATCCAGCTGAGCTACGGGCGCATCCAGAAGGGGCCGCGTCTGCCGCCCGCTCTTGAGGGGGTTCCTAACGGCTCGGTTCGCGGAATGCAAGCCGTCCACCGACGCATTTTTTCGTCGTCACTGCATGGCATGTCTATCCGGCGTCCGTGACGGTCGGGTGACGGGAGTTGCGGGCCTTTCAGGGCGCGTCGGGTGCCGCCTGGGCGTCCGCTCCATTGCGCGGCGGGCGCCCCGGGGTCGGACGGGCCGGGGCGGCGGTGCCGGGGAGGGCGATCTCGAACCGGGTTCCCGAGGCGTTCGTCTCGGCCAGGCGAATCGTTCCGCCATGGGCCTCGATGATCTCCGCGGCGATGGCGAGGCCGAGGCCGGTTCCGCCGGTCCGGGCCGAGCCCCGGAAGGCGCGGAACAGATTGTCGCGGGCGCGGGTCGGCAGTCCGGGGCCGGTGTCGTCCACGGCAATGACGATACCCTCGGCGGGCCCACCGTTGGCCGACACGGTGATGCGTCGCACCAGCGAGGACAAATCGTCGTCCTCGGCCTCCAGCGCCTGCGCGGCGTTGCGGCACAGATTGAGGAGGACGCGGTGCAGCTGGTCGAGATCGGCATCCAGCTCCATGCCTGCGTCTACCGCGTTGACGAGCTCGATCGGCGATTGCGGCGAGATCGTCAGCATCTGGAAGACGTCGTCGACGAGCTGCCTGAGGCGGATGCGGCGCTTGACGGGGACCGTCTCGACGGCGCGGCCATAGGCCAGCACCGACTGGGTATAGTGCAGCGCCCGGTCGAGGCTGCGCAGCAGCATCGGCGCCACCCGCTGGACGCGCGGATCGTTCACGGTGGACAGGCGGTCGGAGATCATCTGCGCCGAGGCGAGGATGTTGCGCAGATCGTGATTGATCTTGGAGACGGCGAGGCCGAGATCGGCCAGATGGCGCTGTTCACGCAGGGTCTCGGCGAGCCGCGACTGGACGTCGGCAAGCTCGGCCTCGGCGACGCCGATCTCGTCGTCGCGGCCGCTCGGCCGCAGGATCCGCCGGGGGTCGGACGGCTGCTCGGCAAAGCGCACCATGGCCGTCGTCATCGCCTGGATCGGCCGCACCAGATAGACGCTGATGGCGGCATAGACCAGGAGCGCGGCAAAGCTGGCGATGGCCAGCGAGAGAAGCAGGATGTTGCGCGAATAGACCAGCATGTCGCGGCGCAGCGGCGCTTCCGACATCACCATCTCGGCCAGCATGGAGCGGTCGCCGACGGGGCCGGAGATCCGCATGATGCGATCGCCGCCGAAGAACAGCGTGTCGAAGGCGCCGGTGACCGCGCTCCATGGGCCGCGATTGCCCAGATCGATCTGCAGGTCGACGGCATTCAGTCGCGGGTCGCGGGCCAGCAACCGGGAGGCGTCGCCCTCGATGATGGCGACGAGCAGGGCGTCGAGCGCCCGCAACAGGCCGGCTTCCTCGTCCGGGCTCAGCGGCGCGGCGTCCTCGCTGTCGCGCCCCCGCGAGGCAAGGCCCGCCACCGCCACTGTGGCGATCCTGTCGGACAGCCATTCCTCGCGAAAATTGGCGATGGACGGCACGAAGATCAGCACCTCCGCCAGCATGACAGCCAGCATGGTGATGATCAGGAGGCGGTTGGAGATGCGGTGCCGCACAGTCGGCACGCTGGCGCGCGTCGTCGCGCCGTCCGCAGGTCTGTCGGGCGTCAGCGGCAAGTCGCAGTCTGTCCTTTCGCTGCCATCCCCAGCCATCCGTGCGGTCCGCTGCCGGAGCGCCTGCCGATCCGGTCAGCCGAACCGCTGCAGGAAGGCAACGGCGCGGCGCACTAGGGGACGCCGCGTATAGGGCTGATAGTAGGCGGTGGCCGCCCGTTTGCCAATTTCCGACAAGGTGGGGTAGGGCGAAACGAAGTCACGCAGGGCCGCGACCGTCAGGCCCTGGCTGACCACCAGCGACAGGAGATTGGTGATCTCGCCGGCCTGGGCGCCGGCGACGCCGGCGCCGACGATCTTGCCGCGCCGGCCGACCACGAGCTTGACGAGACCTTCGGTCCGGCGCTCGGCCTGGGCGCGGTCGTTCTCGGCATAGGGCCAGCGCAGGATATCGACGGTAAGGCCGCGCTCCTTCGCCTGCGCTTCGGTCAGTCCGACCTGACCGACCTCCGGATCGGTGAAGGTGACATGGGGCAGGATGTCGTGGTTCGTGCGGACCGGCAGCCGGAACAGCAGCGCCCGCATGACGAGGCCGGCGTGATAATTCGCCACATGGGTGAATTGCGGCCCGCCGGCGATGTCGCCGATGGCATAGGCGCGCCGGTTGCTGGTGCGCAGATCGGCGCCGACCGTGATGCCGCGCTTGTCATAAGCGATGCCGGCGGCTTCCAGCCCGAGCCCGTCGAGATTGGGCGACCGCCCGACCGTCAGGAGAAGATGGCTGCCCTCGATCGTCCGGCGGTCGTCATCGGCAGGGTCGATGGTCAGGCGGATGGCTCCGTCATTCCCTTCGGCGCGCACCACCTTGGTGTTCTCCATGATGGTCACGCCGTCGCGGCGCAGCGCGGCAATCGCCACTTCGGTCAGTTCGGGATCGTCGCGGCCCAGCGCCTTGCTGCCCTCGACCACCGTCACCCGCGATCCGAGCCGGCGATGGGCCTGCGCCATCTCCATGCCGATCGGCCCGCCGCCGATAATGAGGAGATGGTCGGGCCGCTCGCGCAGGCCGAAGATCGTCTCGTTGGTCAGATACGGCGTCGCGGCAATGCCGTCGATCGGCGGCACCAGTGCCGACGAGCCCGTGGCGATGACGAAACGCCGGGGGCGGATGAGCTGGCCGCCCGCCGAGATCGTCCGGGGGTCGACGAAGGTCGCGTCGGCCTTGATGACGGTCACGCCGAGGCCCTCGAAGCGCTCGACCGAATCGTTCGGCGCGATGGCCGCGATGACGGCGTCGACATGATCCTTGACCGCCGGAAAATCGACGAGCGGGTCGCCGGCCGACACGCCGAAGGCCGGCGCCTCGCGGATCGCGGCGGCGTGCTTTCCGGCCGCGATCAGCGCCTTGGACGGCACGCAGCCATAATTCAGGCAGTCGCCGCCCATCCTGCCGCGTTCCACCAGGACGACGGGCACGCCGAAGGCAGCCGCGGCCGCCGCCGTGGTCAGGCCGCCGGAGCCGGCGCCGATGACGCAGATGTCGGGAGTGAGGATCTCGGCCATTCAGCGCTCGCCGTTCTTGTTCTCCGCGGGCGCGGTGCGCCGGCGAAAGAAGGTCTTCTTCAGGACCAGGCCGAGGATCGCGAGTGTCGCCAGTCCCGCAAGGCCGATGGTCATTTCCATGGTCACGAGGTCGGCGATCTCGACATCGCCGCTGCCCACATTGACCAGCGTCTGGTTCAGGCCGCTGCCGAGAAAGGCATAGACCATGGCACCGGGTATGATGCCGAGGAAGGTGGTGACGACATAGGTGCGCAGCGAGACCTCGAAGAAGGCCGGCGCGACGTTGACCGCCAGGAAGGGCAGGATCGGCGTCAGCCGCAGGACGAGGAGATAGGCGAAGGCGTCGTCGCGGAAACCCTCGGCGAAACGCCGGATGGCGCCGCCGGCCCGCCGCCGCAGAACATCGCCGAAGGCGTGCCGGGCGGCCAGGAAGAGCGCCGTCGCGCCGATCGTCGCGCCGATCACCGTCAGCGTGCCGCCGAGAAGCCAGCCGAACAGGAAGCCGCCGGCGATCGTCACCACAGAGGCCGCCGGGAAGGCGAAGGCGACGAGCAGGGCATAGAGCGCGACGAAGCCGAGCGAGGCGAGGACAATATGGCCGGCGACGAAGTCGCGCAGGCGCTCGCGACTGTCGAGGAAGACGTCGAGGGAGAGATAAAGATGCAGTTCGAGCGCGTAGGCCAAGGCGAGGCCCGCGACGATCACCGCGACGGGAAGATAGCGCACCAGCGGCGGCGGCCCGGTTTTGGTGTCGAGATGCGGTCTCATGCAGCGTCCGATTTTTCTGCAGGCGCGGCCGAAGTCGCCCGCGCCGCCGTTTGGCGTGGCCCGCAACATCGCGCGGGGCGCGGCAAACCGAAAGGGCGGCGGCGCAAAACGAAGCCAGATCACGCCATGTTGCGCAAAATCCGGAATCGATCCGTTCGCCGTGACCTGCGCGTCGGTGATTGACTTTTCCCGCTCTTCCTTCCTATAAGCCGCGCACACGAGCGGGCAGCGTTCCGCGCGACGGATAGTTGCGTGCAGCGTCTTGTACCGCGAACCCAGTTTCCGGAACACATGAAGGGCCCGTGCCGCAAGGTGCGGGGGTGAAACGATGAAGCGCACTTATCAGCCGTCCCGGCTCGTCCGCAAACGCCGCCACGGTTTCCGCTCGCGCATGGCGACCAAGGGTGGCCAGAAGGTCATCGCCGCTCGCCGCGCACGCGGCCGCAAGCGGCTGTCGGCCTGACACCAGACGTGAGCAGGTCGCGGCCAGGCGAGATGCCGAAGGCTGTCGGCCGCATGACAAAGCGCGCGGAGTTTCTCGCCGCGCGCCGGGGCCGTCGTCTGAACGGCCCGTCCTTCTTCATCGAGGCGCTGGACCGCGGCGACGCGGCTCCACCTCGTGTCGGGCTCACTGTGACCAAGAAAGTCGGCAATGCCGTGGTCCGCAACCGGATCCGGCGGCGGCTGCGCGAGGCGATTCGTCTCGATGCGCAGGCTGACATGGCTCCGGGGATCGACTATGTGGTCGTCGCCCGCCGCGATGTGCTGACGCTGCCTTTCGAGCAGCTCAAGGACGAGCTGTCGCGTCGGGTCGCCAGGATGAAGCAGCCGCAGCGAGAGCCGGCCACAACGGAACGGCGCCCGTCGAAGCGTCCATCGGGGTCTGACTGATGCAAAACAACCGCAACTTCCTGATCGCCATGATCCTGTCGATCGGGGTGCTGGTCGGGTGGCAGTTTCTGGTCGTCAGCCCGCGCATGGAAGCCCAGCGGCTCGAGAACGAGGCCGCGCAGTCCAACGTCGCGCAGAACGACGGCTCGCTGCAGACGCCGCAGACGCCCGCCGGAACGCCGCAGGACAATGTCGCTGCACCGTCGGGTCGCGAAAGCGTCGTGCCGGATCAGGGCGCTCTGCCGACGACCGGCGAGACCCGCGAGCAGGCCATCGCCGCCGGCAACCGCATTGCCATCGACACGCCGGCCCTGTCGGGCTCGATCAATCTGACCGGTGCGCGGCTCGATGATCTGCGCCTGAAGAACTACCACGAGACGGTCGACGATTCGTCGCCGACGATCGTGCTCCTGTCGCCGGAGCGGCTGCCGTCGGGCTATTTCGCGGAATTCGGCTATCTCGGCCGCGATGCCGGCGAGCTTCCCGGGCCGAGCACGGTCTGGCAGGCCGAGGGCGGCCAGTCCCTGACGCCCGACAGCCCGGTCACGCTGACCGCCACGAACGGCGCGGGCGTCACCTTCGAGCGGACCATCTCCGTCGACGACCGGTTCATGTTCACCTACGAGGACACGATCCGCAACGAGGGCTCGGCGCCGCTGACCCTGTCGTCCTACGGCCGGGTCACCCGCTATGCGAAGCCGGAAGTCGCCTCGGTCTACGTCCTGTTCGAAGGCCTGATCGGCGTCTTCGGCGACGACGGCCTGTCGGAGATCTCGTACTCCACCATCGAGGACGATCTGCGCTACACGCCGCCGAAATCCTCCAGCGGCTGGCTCGGCATCACCGACAAGTACTGGGCGACGACGCTGGTCCCGGAAGCGGGCCGCCCGTTCCAGTCGCGCTTCCTCTACATGACCGACGGCCGGGCGCATTATCAGACCGAATATGTCGCCGACCCGGTGACGGTCGAGCCGGGCGCCACCGCGACCAACATCTCGCGCACCTTCGCCGGCGCCAAGGTCGTCAGCGACATCGACAGCTATGAAGAGCGCTACAACATCCGCCAGTTCGGCCAGCTGATCGACTGGGGCTGGTTCTATTTCATCACCCGGCCGATGTTCCATGCGCTGGACTGGTTCTACAGCATGATCGGCAATTTCGGTGTCGCGATCCTCGCGGTCACCGTCGTGCTGAAGCTCATCTTCTTCCCGCTGGCCAACAAGTCGTACAAGTCGATGGCGCGCATGAAGAACATGCAGCCGAAGATCATGGAGATGCGCGAGCGCTTCAAGGACGACAAGCAGAAGCAGCAGCAGGAGATGATGCGCATCTACCGGGAGGAGAAGATCAACCCGGCCGCAGGCTGCTGGCCGATCCTGATCCAGATCCCGGTGTTCTTCGCGCTCTACAAGGTGCTGTATGTGACGATCGAGATGCGGCACGCGCCGTTCTTCGGCTGGATCCAGGATCTGGCCGCGCCCGATCCGACGAGCATCTTCAACCTGTTCGGCCTGATCCCGCTGGAGATGCCGCAGCTTCTGATGGTCGGCGTCTGGCCGATCCTGATGGGCATCACGATGTTCATCCAGATGCGCCTCAACCCGACGCCGCCGGATCCGACGCAGCAGATGATCTTCACCTGGATGCCGGTGGTCTTCACCTTCATGCTGGCCTCTTTCCCGGCTGGACTGGTGATCTACTGGACCTGGAACAACCTGCTTTCGGTGATCCAGCAGTCGGTGATCATGAAGCGCAACGGCACCAAGATCGAACTCTGGGACAATCTGCGCGGGATGTTCCGACGAAAGGAAAAGCCCTCCGAGGGCTGAGCAGACGTCCCGTGCGATGCGGCCTTCGGGTCGCGCCGCACGGGACGACGCCGTTCGGGGGTGCCGTCCTCAAAAAGGACCGAGCATGCACGGACCCGACCCGACCGATCCGCACCCCTTGGCCGGGCATCCGCGTGTCGGCTTCCTGAAGCCGCTGGTCGACCATCCGCAGATCGAGATCGGCGACTACACCTATTACGACGACCCGAACGGTCCGGAGTGTTTCGTCGAGGCCTGCGTCGGTCATCTCTATCCGTTCATCGGCGACCGGCTGATCATTGGCCGGTTCTGCGCCATCGCCTGCGGCGTATCCTTCGTGATGAACGGCGCCAATCACGCGATGGGCGGAATCTCGACCTACCCCTTCCAGATTTTCGGCAAGGGCTGGGAAGCCGGTTTCGATTTCCAGACCATCCTCGACGGGGTGAAGGGCGATACGCGGATCGGCAACGATGTGTGGATCGGCGAGAAGGCGACCATCATGCCGGGGGTCACCGTCGGCGACGGGGCGGTGATCGCAGCCCATGCGGTGGTCACGAAGGACGTTCCGGCCTATGCCGTGGTCGGGGGCAATCCGACCAGAACGATCCGCATGCGCTTTCCCGACGACGCCGTCCGGCGCCTCCTGGAAATCGCGTGGTGGAACTGGCCGGCCGACAGGATCAGCCGCAATCTCGGTGCGATTCGGGGCGGCGACATAGACGCGCTGGAAGAGGCGAAATGACGATGGATCAGGACATGACCGACGACGCCAACACGCCGCCGCCGCCGGCCGCCGCGCATTTCTTCGGCCAGCCCTGGGTCTTCGTGCGCGGTGTCCCGGCGATGAAGTTCCTGCCGCCGGAAGGCCCGCCCGAGATCGCCTTCGCCGGTCGCTCCAATGTCGGCAAGTCGTCGCTGATCAATGCGCTTCTCGCCCAGAAGGGCTTGGCGCGCACCTCGAACACGCCGGGCCGGACGCAGGAGCTGAACTTCTTCGTGCCGGACGGCTATGGCGGCGAGACCGCCGAACTGCCGCCGATCGCGGTGGTGGACATGCCGGGCTATGGCTATGCCAAGGCCCCGAAGGACCATGTCGACGCCTGGACCAAGCTGGTCTTCTCGTATCTGCGGGGCCGCGCCAGCCTGAAGCGAGTCTTCCTGCTGATCGATGCGCGGCACGGGATCAAGAAGAATGACGAGGAGGTCATGGGCCTGCTCGACAAGGCCGCCGTCTCTTACCAGATCGTCCTGACCAAGACCGACAAGATCAAGGCGACGGGCGTGCCGAAGCTGATCGAGGCGACGGCGCTCGGCATCAAGCGGCACCCGGCGGCGTTTCCGCGGATTCTCTCGACGTCGTCGGAAAAGGGCGTCGGGCTCGACGAGTTGAAGGCCGAGATCGCCGCACTGGCCGAATAGGGCAGGGCGCTTACGGCGTATTCCGCAGCGCTCGTCAGTCCTTCGGTGCGGCCGGCGTCGCCTGATCCTGCAGCAGGCGCTTGCGGATGTGGTCGTCGATGCGGCTGCACACGGCGCGATAGGCTTCCAGGATCTGCTCGCGGCTGCCGGTGGCCACCGACGGGTCGGGCATCGGCCAGAACTCGACATCCACCGAGGCCGTGCCGGTGGCGTCGAGGACCGCGTGGTGGGCTTCCGGCGCCATGGTGACGATCAGGTCGAAATAGCTGTCCTCGAGATCCTCCAGCCGCTGCGGCCGCCGGTCGCCGAGGCTGAGTCCCTTTTCCGCCAGGACGCTGTCAACGAACGGATCACGCTGGCCGTCGCGCACGCCGGCGGACGCGACATAAACCGACTGGGGAAGCAGCGACCGCGCCAGCGCCTCGGCCATGGGCGAGCGGATCGCGTTCATGCCGCAGACGAACAGCACCGAGGAGATGCGCCGTTTGTCGCCGCCTTCGCCGGCCGGGCTCATGGGCAGGGCCTCCCGGAGGCAGCGGAACCGCGCCGGGTCCCACTGGCCCCCGCATCCCGATCGCCCCCCGATGCCGTCACTCGCCACGCCATGGCCGGGGTCAGCTCCGCCAGTGGAGAACGCAGATCAGGGTGAACAGCCGCCGCGCCGTATCCAGATCGACGTCGATCTTGCCCTTCAGCCGTTCCATGAGGGTCTGGGAGCCGTCATTGTGAATCCCGCGCCGGCCCATGTCGATGGCCTCGATATGCTGGGGCGTGGCCGAGCGGATCGCCTCGTAATAGCTGTCGCAGATCAGGAAATAGTCCTTGATGACCCGGCGAAACGGGGTCAGCGACAGGATATGGGCGACCAGCGGCGCATCGTTCTCGTCGCGGATGTCGAAGACCAGACGCTTGTCGGCCAGGGAGAGCTTCAGCTTGAAGCGGCCGCCCTGGGGAGCGCCAACCGGATTGAAGACGTTCTCCTCGATCAGGTCGAAGATCGCCACGGCACGCTCGTGCTCGACGTCGGGCGTCGCCCGGCCGATCGTGTCGTCGAGCTCGACGTCGATCAGATGGCCATCGCCCGTGCCGTCCGCTTCGCTCATGCCATCCTCAAAGGTTCAGCCGGATCGCGACCGACCGGCCATGGGCGTCGAGCCCTTCGACGCGGGCGAGCTCGATCGCCGCCGGGCCGAGCTCGCGCAACTGGTCCGGGCCAAGCTTGAGGATCGAGGTGCGCTTGACGAAGTCGAGCACCGACAGGCCGGAGGAGAAGCGCGCCGAGCGGGCGGTTGGCAGGACATGGTTCGAGCCGCCGACATAGTCGCCGATCACTTCCGGCGTATGCCGGCCGAGGAAGACCGCGCCGGCGTGGCGCAGCCTGGCGAAGAGGGCTTCGGGATCGTCGACCGCCAGTTCCAGATGCTCCGGAGCGATCCGGTCGGACAGGGCCGGTGCCTCGTCGAGCGAGCCGACGAGGATGATCGCGCCATGGTCGCGCCAGCTCGCAGCCGCCGTCGCACCGCGCGACAGGGTCTTGAGCTGCCGCTCGACGGCGGCCTCGACCGCGTCGGCAAAGCCCGCATCGTCGGTGATCAGGATCGACTGGGCGGCGGCATCATGCTCGGCCTGGCTGAGCAGATCGGCGGCGATCCAGTCCGGATCGTTCCGGCCGTCGGCGATGACGAGGATTTCCGACGGGCCGGCGATCATGTCGATGCCGACCGTGCCGAAGACCTGCCGCTTGGCGGCGGCGACGAAGGCGTTGCCTGGGCCGACGATCTTGGCGACGGGCGCGATGGTCTCGGTGCCGTAGGCGAAGGCCGCCACGGCTTGGGCTCCGCCCAGCCGGTAGATTTCGCTGACGCCGCAGATCTTCGCCGCGGCAAGGACCAGCGGGTTGAGGACGCCGCGCATGGCGGGCACCGTCATGGCGATGCGCTCGACACCGGCGACCCTGGCCGGCACGGCGTTCATCAGCACGGAAGAGGGGTAGCTCGCCTGGCCGCCGGGAACGTAGAGGCCGACCGAATCCACCGCCGTCCAGCGACTGCCCAGTTCGACGCCGATCGCGTCGACATAGCGGTCGTCCTTGGGCATCTGCCGGGCATGGTGGCTGGAGATGCGATCATGGGCCGTGGTCAGCGCCGCCAGCGTCTCTTCGGGCGTCGCAGCATGGGCAGCGTCGATCTCGTCCTGGCCGACCCGCAGCACTTCGGGGGTCAGGTCGAGCCCGTCGAACTGGCGCGTCAGATCGATCAGGGCGGCGTCGCCCTCTTCGCGCACCCGCGCGATGATGTGGCGGACCGCGGAATCGACGTCGTCCGCCTGCTCGCGCTTGGCGCCGAGCAGAGCGCGAAACTCCGCCTCGAAACCGGAATCGTCGGTATTGAGCCTCGACGGCACTCTGCGAACCCCTTCCGTCACTCTCGTCGGACGCCGTCGGGCCGTCGCGGTTCCACCTGCCTTGCGGCAGGGCGCGCCAGCCATGCGGCCGTCAGCTGATCCGGTCTGGCCGGTTGTGGTCCGGCTTCGACCCGGTGCTCCAGGAACCGCCGATATCGGCGAGCTGCGCCTCGATCACCTCGACGGTCAGCCTTATCGCGGAGCCGCCGGCGAAGACAAGCTCGACAATCCCCGAGGGCGCTTCCGTCACAGTGAAGCGGATGGCAAGGAGAACCAGCACGTCGTCGGAGGCGGGCGCGAGGCCGGTATGCTTGACCTCGGTCACCCGGTCGAAATGCAGCACCGCGCGGCGGCGCTCGTATTCGGCCTTCTTGAACAGGCGGAAGCGGGACACGCCCTGCGAGGTCTCCCAGACGAAGCGGTTCATCTCGACGATGAACTGGCCGGCGGCGGCCCGGTGCTGGCAGTCCTTCGGCTTGACCACCGCGTCCTGACAATAGGCTGAGATGATCGCCAGGTCGTCGGTGTCGACGGCGAGGAGGCGCAGGCGGTCGGTCATGCGAAGGGTTCTTTCCGTGTTGGCAGCGCGGAACCTAGGGCGCGCCGGCACCGACCGCAACGGCATCCCGCCCCGACATCCGGCGCATCGCCGCGCCCTGCACCGAGGCATGACCAAAAGCTTAACGTTTCCGGCGCATTCTGGCCGGGTCCAACGACCGCGAGAGCCGACGGCGCCGCCGATCGGCGCGGGCATCCGGGGGGATCGCCATGCACGACGAACAGCGCGAGGCCGCCGTTCAGGATCGCAGCCAGCCGGCACGGTTCGAAGCGCTCGACGGCTGGCGCGGTATCTGTGCGCTGCTGGTCGTCCTGTTCCACGCCCCGGTCGCCGGCATCGTCCACGAGACCGCCTTCTTCCGGCACGGCTATCTCTTCGTCGACTTCTTCTTCGTCCTGTCGGGCTTCGTCATCGCCCACGCCTTCTACGACCGGCTGCGCGGAGAGCAGAATTTCGGCCGCTTCTTCGGACTACGGCTGTTCCGGGTCTATCCGCTGCATCTCTTCATGCTGGCGCTCTTCGTCGCCTTCGAGTGCCTGATGCTGGTGACCAAGGGGCCGTCGGAGGCTTTCGTCGGCGGCAATTCGGTGGTGGCGCTCGCCCACAACCTCCTGATGAGCCATTCCTTCGGCACCGTGGATACGCTCGGCTGGAACTATCCGAGCTGGAGCATCTCGGCGGAGCTGCTGGCCTATGGCCTGTTCGCGCTCATGGTCATCCGCGCGCCGCGGGCGATGCTGCCGCTGATGGCGGTGACCATCGTCGGCGGGCTCGTCGTGATCGCGCTGGTCGAGGGCACGATGGACACGACGGTCCGCTTCGGCTGGCTACGCTGTCTCGCCGGCTTCTCGCTCGGGGCCGTCCTGCGGCTGGTGATCTGGCCGAGGGCTGGCGGACGGGTTGCGGTCGGGGGCACCGCCTGGACGCTGGCCGAACTCGCCTGCGTCCTCCTCGTGGCGGTGTTCGTCAGCGAGCTCGGCGGATCGGTGCTGTCGGTCGCCGCACCGCTGGTCTTCGCCTTCGCGATCTATGTCTTCGGCCATGAGGGCGGCGCGGTGAGCCGGCTCCTGAAGGCCGGGCCGATCGCCTTTCTCGGGGCGATCTCCTACTCGGTCTACATGACCCACGCCTTCGTCATTTCGCGCGCCGAGAACGTCGCGACGGTTCTCGGCGACAGGACCGGCTGGCCGATCTTCTCGGCGGCGGCGGATGGCAAGCGCCTGATGGGCAGCACGGAATGGCAGTCGCTGACGGCGCTGGCGATCATCCTGGCCGGCACGATCGTCATGAGCGCCATCACCTGGCGGCTCATCGAGCGGCCGGGCATGGCCTATGGCCAGAAGCGCCTGTCACGCAAGCCTGCTCCGGTCTCCGGACATCCGGCCGACAAGCCTGTCGCGGATGGCTCTACGCCCTGACCGAGTGGCGCGACAAAAGCCGCAGGCCGATGACCGCGAAACAGACCGCCATCCAGATCGGGTTGGCCCGGTCGAACAGGAAGCTCTCCAGGAACGCGTTCAGCAGCAGATAGGCGAGGACCATCAGGAAGAGCTGGCCGAGAAGCTGGCTCTCGCGGTCGCGCCCGACACGGGTGAAATCCCACAGCGGCAGGACGACCAGCACGATCACGGCGAGGACGAGGCCGGGCAGGCCCATCGAGATGGCGATGTCGAGATAGCCATTATGGGCGTTGGGGCTGCCGCGCGGATCCCAGGACAGTTCGAAATTGCGCTCCGTGCCGTAGACGACCTGGCTCTGCCAGAAGGCGTTGAGGCCGAAGCCGGTCCACTCATGCCCTTCGAAGACTTCCAGGGCGAAGCGCCAGAGATCCATGCGGCCGGTGAAGGTCGTGCCCGGCACCACCGTCTGGACGATCTGGTCGAACAGCGGCGACAGGACCGTGCCGATCGTCAGGAACGCCATCACCGTCAAGGTCAGGGCGATGCCGATGGTCAGCAGCCAGCGGCCGGTCAGCGAACCGATGATGACGATGGCGGCGACCACCGGCAGCAGCGTGATCGACGTCTTGGAACCGGTCTTCAGAACGAAGAAAGCGGCCAGGAGCGCAATGGCGAAACCGGACCAGCGCTGGCCGCAGCGAAACAGATAGACCCCGCAGAAGAACACCACGGCGAACACCGCGCCGGCGACGTTCTTGTGGGAATAGGCGCCGCGCCACAGGCCCGCATGCTGGGGCTCCGAGCCCGAGCCGTCGTGCAGGGCAAGGCCCGGCATGGCGATGACGCCGAAATAGGACAGCGCCAGCACGGCCAGCATGGCGAGCGTCAGCGCGGTGCGGAAGGCGCGCACATCCTTGGGGAAGCACAGGATGGCGCTGACGGTCGCCATCGCCAGCAGCGTGAAGGCCGCGCCGCGCAGGGCGTTTTCCGGACTGTCCGCCCACAGGGCGCTGACCAAGAGCCACGCCGCCATGATGAGCCACATGGGGCGGGCAAGCGCCAGCAGCGTCGTGCGGTCGGTGAGGAGCGCGTGGCCGGCGAAGACGACCAGCGCCATGGAGGCGTAGCCCAGCTGGTTGGCCAGGCTGCCGGCGTCCTGATCGCCGGTGAAGGTGACGGCGAAGGGCGTGACGGTGACCAGCAGCGCCGTGAAGATTCCGGCGCCCAGCAGCATGCGGACGGTATCCGTCCACCACTGGGTGTCGCCGAAGGAGCGAAAGTCAGTTCTGTTCTGGACGGCGATATTGCTCATTCACCCATCCGAATTCCGCCATCAGCCGGCCGATGGCGACCTGCATGTGATAAAGCCCGATCACCGGCGAGCGCGTGCGCAGGGCCAGCCCTGCCGAGCGCAGCGGCGAGGCTGCCAGCAGGGCGGCGCTCTTGGCGACGCGGCGCAGCCCGTTGCGCCGGCCCGAGGTCTGCCGGCGCTCGATGATCGAGGATATGGCGCCGTTGCGCAGGCCACGGGCGTTCAGCCAGGAAAACTCGGTGCGGCGCGCCGGCGTCGTCTCCAGAACCGGTGCCTCGGCACACCATCCGAAGGAAAAGCCGCGCTGGCGGCAGCGCGTATAGAAGTCGCTGTCGCCGCCGCCGATGAAGTTGAAGGCCGTGTCGAGGAAGGGCGCGCCGATCGTCTCGAGCACCTGGCGGCGGATCGCGACATTGCCCGAGGAATAGAGGATCGGCACGGCCCCGGTCTCGCTGTAATGCGGCGTGAAGACGGGATGGCGCGCGTAGCGGGTGCTGGCCCCGTCCTCGAAGACCGGCACCTGCGGCCCGCCGACGATATCGGCGTCGAGCCTGTCGGAGGTCGCCACGAGACGGTCGATCCAGTCCGGGTCGGCGATCTCGTCGTCGTCGATCACCAGAAGGTGGCGCATCGCCGGAAACCGCGTCAGCGCGGTCTGCCAGCCGGCATTGTAGGCGGCGCAATTGCCGCGCTCATGGGCGATCAGGACGAGGCCGTTCAGCTGACCGTCGGCAAACAGGGGGCGCGCGGCATCGAGCCCGGCACAGCCCTCGGCATCGTTCTCCATGACGATCACGGCGAAGGGACGGGCGGTCCGCTGCGCGGCCAGCGAGGCGAGCGTCTTCAGGAGATGCTCGGGCCGGCGGAAGGTCGGAAGAGTGACGACGATCGCGAAGGCGTCGCCATCGAGGCCGGGCGATTCACATGCGATGGTGATGGCGTCGGTCATCGATCTCGCTCGGGCGATTGTCCGCGGTTCGGCGCGAGCAGACCAGAGAAAGGTGAAGAAAGGATCGATTTCGCTCAGATCGCGCGCCGTCGGACGGGGAAATCCTCGTTTTCGGACCGAACCCGCCGGGTTTGATCCGGCGGATTGATATTCCTTCAATCCTTCCATGCCAGCATTCCGCTCCTTGCAGCGCACACCCCTGGTTTGTCGGATGCATCTTCTGTTTCTCTCCTCGCTGCTGCCGGACGGCCGGCCGTCGACCGGATTCGAGATCGCCAATCATGCGATCGCGCAGTCCTACCGGCGGCAGGGCGTGCGGCTCACCTTCGCCGGCTTTCGCCGGCCCGGCAGCCGGCAACCGGGCGCGGACGAGATCTGTCTTGGCGAATTGGCCATCGAGAACGCCGCGGCGTCGCTGTCGCAGAAGATCGGCTGGGTGGGCGCCGCGACGCTGCGCAACCTGCCGGTGTCGGCTGCCAAGGTCGCCGGGCTGACGCGGGACGGGCTGCGCGCGCGGCTGGCCGAGGCGGGGCCGGTGGACGGTTACGTGCTGAGCTCGGTGCAGATGCCCGCCGCCTATCCGTTTCTGGCGCGGGAGAAGCCGTCGATCTTCATCGCCCACAATGTCGAGCATCGCTCGGCTGCCGAGAATGCCCGCAGTGCCGGTCGTCTCCACACGCGTGCGCTCTATGCCCGCGAGGCCGCGCTCTTGCGCCGGGTGGAACACCGCATCTGCCGCGACGCGGCGGTCATCCACACGCTGAGCGAGGAGGATCGCGCCGCGCTGGGTCTCGCCAGAACCGCCCGTTGCCGGCCGCTGGCCCTGACGACGGGACGCTCGCCCCGCGCCGACGACGGCGTTCGGACCCCTGATGTCGGGCTGATCGGTACCTGGAGCTGGGCGCCGAACCGCGTCGGTCTCGACTGGTTTCTGGCGCATGTCGTGCCGCGCCTGCCGGCCGACATCCGCGTCGCCATTGCCGGCAGCTTCGACGGCACCCCGCCGGCGCTGCCCGGCAACGTCTCCTTCCTCGGCCGGGTGGCGGACGCACAGGCCTTCGTCGGCGCCTCGCGTGTGCTGGCGCTGGCGACGAGGGGCGGAACCGGCATCCAGCTCAAGACCATCGAGACCTTCGAGGAGGGCATGCCGGCCGTCGCGACACCGCAGGCGCTGCGCGGGGTCGGTGCCGTGCCGGCAAATGTCCGCACCGCCGACGATCCGCAGGATTTCGCCGACCGGCTGGTCGAACTGGTGACCGCCGAGCGCGCCGGGGAGACCGTGCGCATGGATGGCGCCGATTTCGTGCGGTCGCAGACCGCCGCGCTGGATGCCGGCATCGCCGCCGGTCTCGATATGCTGCGCACGACGTTGGCCCGCCAGGCGAACGGCACGGGGCAGCGGGACACTGCGCGCGTGGCCGACGAAGCCGGGCCGGTCGCCCTGGCCGGCCGGGATCCGGCCTGATGGACGGCGGACAGCACCTGCCCCAAGAGGCATCCCCGCAGGCGGTGATGCCCGAGCGCCGGATCGCCGGGATCGCGGTGGCCGATATCGCCGGAGCGGACGCCATTCGCCGGCTGGACGCGGCCTTGGCAAGCGATGCCGGCCCGACGCGGCTTGCCTTCCTCAATGCCCATTGCGTCAATCTGGTGCGCGCGAAGCCTGACTACCGGAAGGCGCTGGCCGCCTGTCTGGTCCTGCCGGACGGGATCGGCGTCGACATCGCCGCGCGGCTTCTCTACGGCGCGCGCTTTCGCGAAAACCTCAACGGCACCGACTTCGTCCCGCGGCTTCTGTCAGCGCTGGATCGGCCGCTGCGCGTCGCGCTGATCGGCGGCGCGCCGGGCGTTGCCGAGCGTGCGGCAGGACGATTCGGCGAGATCGCGCCCCACCACGATTATGTGACCATCTCCGACGGCTATTTCGATGCGGCAGGGCAGGCCGTCGTCCTGACCGCGCTGGAGCATGCGGATGCGGACATCGTGCTGGTGGCGATGGGCGTGCCGGCGCAGGAGCTCTTCCTGGTCAACGCATTGAATTCGCGGCACGGTCGCCTGTTCGTCGGGGTCGGTGCGCTGTTCGATTTCTACGCCGGAAACGTGTCGCGGGCGCCGGCGCTCGTGCGGCGGTTGCGCATGGAATGGGTGTGGCGCCTGGGGCTCGAGCCGGCACGGTTGTGGCGGCGCTACATTCTCGGCAATCCAGCCTTTCTCCTCGGGATTCTGCGCGATAGGTTCGCGCCGCGTCACCCGATCGGCTGATGTGTTGAGGCCCGCGGGACGGAGACGATGACCTTGCAGTCGGCCATTGTGACGTCGAGCTATCGCGGCGATTTCGAGCGCTGCCGCCTGCTGTGCGAAAGCATGGACCAGCGCGTCACCGGCCATCGCCGTCATCTGATCATGGTCGAGGGTGCCGATGTCGCCCTGTTCCGGCAACTGGCCGGCCCGCGCCGGGAGATCGTCGACGAACGCGATCTGCTGCCGCGATGGCTGCGGCCGTTTCCCGATCCGTTGTCGTTCGGCCGTCGCCGCATCTGGCTGACGCCCAAGGGGCCACCGCTGCGGGGCTGGCACGTGCAGCAATTGCGCCGCCTCGCGATTTCCGCGCGGCTCGACGAGGAGGTCGTCGTGTCGGTGGATTCCGACGTCGTCTTTCTGCGGCCCTTCGATCTCGGCTGGTTTCACCGCAACGGCGGTGTCGACTTCTTCCGGCGTCCAGGCTCCGTGGCCGTTCTCGACGAACCGGCCCGCAGCGAACACCGCGCCTGGTCGCGCCGGGCCGGGGCCATGCTCGGGATCGACGCGCCGGCGACGACCGACGAGGGCTATATCGGGACATTGCTTCCGTGGCGCACGGACACGGTGCGCGAGATGAAGGCCCGCATGGAAGCGGTCGGCGGCCGCTCGTGGATGAGCACCCTGGTTGGCGGGCGGGCGCTGTCGGAATGCACGCTCTATGGCCGCTTCGTCGCCGAGCTCGAGAACCAGCCCGACCGGCATGCCCCGACGGATGTCGACCTCTGCCACATGTACTGGAACGGCGCGGCGCTGGATTCCGAGGCGCTGGCCGATTTCTCACGCGGGCTCGCACCGCATCAGGTCGCGGCGGGCATCCAGTCCTTCACCGGGACGGACCCGGCGCTCATTCGCCGGGCTGTGGGGCTGATCTGAGCCAGCGGCGCGACCGGCGGCGGCGCGGTCGCGACCAGTCGAAGGCGGCGTAGGTCGAGGACGCCGAGACGATCCACAGCACCAGGAACAGCCCGTTCAGGCCAAGAATCCAGCGTTCGGTGTCGGGCGCGGCGCGCAGCAGCACCACCAGAAGGCCCGCCTTGATCAGGCCGACAATGGCAAGGATCAGCGCGCGCAGACCGGTCTTGCCGCGCGCATAGAGCAGCTCGCTCTCGTATTCGATGAGATTGCGGAAGGCCGGGACGAACAGCGCGACGAGGACCAGGGGCGCGGCGTCGGCGACATTGCGACCGAGGAGCGTGGGGTAGAGGTGCAGGATGCCGCCGAGGACCGCGAGCCCGGCGACCGAGACGACCGCGACGATCGCTTCCAGTCCCCAGCGCCTCTTCCAGTCTGAGATCCAGCCCGGGCTCTTCATCAGCTTCTGGACGATCATCGTGTTGGCCGAGCGGATCGGGAGCGCCGTCAGGTCGATCAGCCGCATCAGGATGGCGTAGATGCCGGCCATCTGCGGTCCGCCCAGCGACAGGACGAGCAGCTTGTCGAGCTCGGACTGCAGATAGAAGATGATCTCGGCGCCGGCGACCGAGAGGCTGTCGCGCCAGCGCCCCAGATAGAGCGCCGGCCGGAAGCGCAGCCGCTGGCGGGGATAGAAGCCGACAATGGCGAAGAGCGCAGCGACGGCATTGGCCGTCATGTAGATCCATGACCATTCCAGCAGGGTGCCGCTGCCGAGAAGGACGAAGCCGACCGCGGCGGCGGCACGGATCGCCGAACCGGCGATGACGATGCTGGCGCCCCGTCCGAAGCGGCCGAGGCCGTTATTGACGATCACCACCACTTCCAGCGCCCGCCAGAAGAGGATTTCGGCGGTGACCACCGCGACGAAGGCGGCAATGCCCATCTCGCCATCGAAGAATGCGGCATAGAAGCCGGCGGCGGCGATGGCGACGACGGGCAGCGACAGGAGGAAGGCGACGAGCAGGCCGGCCGTATAGGTGCCGACCAGACGCTGGCGCACCGTCGCCACCCGGTAGAGCGGTGAGACGAAGCCGAAGCCGCCGATGCGCGACAGCACGATGCCGGTGGCCGACGCGGTGGCGAACAGGCCGAAATCGCCGACGGACAGGCCGTTGGCGATGCTGACGAAATAGGCGAGCGACAGGACCAGCCGGCCGGCGGATCCGCTGAGCAACCAGGCGTAATCGCGGATCACGCTTAGGTTGCCCTTAAAGCTTTCGATCCAGACTGCTGTGCGTGGCATGCTCCAACCTTCGGGAGAGCGATAGGCAGATGACGATACACCACCGCGGGCGCGATGCACGTTCCAAGCTGCGAAGCGTGCACCAGCGGGAAGCGGCGGCGCCCGGCGGCTCGTCCCCGACTAGCGCGGGAAGTTTAACGCGCCGTTCCCTTCTGGGTGCCGGGGCCGCGCTGGCCTTGGCGCCGGGTGCGGCATCGGCCGCCGGAACGGGTGCGCGAGCGGCCGGCGGCGTGCCGCTGGGCGGCGCCATCCAGGCCGAGTTCATGGAGGTCGACCCCGGCTACAAGCAGGCGTTTCTCGATCATTGCGACCTGATCATGCCGATGAACGGGCTGAAGTTCAGCCTCGTCCATCCCGCGCCCGACCAGTGGAATTTCGAGCCCGCCGACCGGGTGGTCGATTTTGCCCTGAAGAACAACCGGCTCAGCCGGGGCACCTGCCATGTCTGGTGGGGCGCGACCCCGGACTGGGTGGAGCGGCTCGACACGCCGGCCGCGGCGGAGGCCGCGCTGGTCGACCACATCGAACGGATCGGCGACCGCTACAAGGGCCGGCTGACCGGGTGGGATGTCGTCAACGAGGTCATCGCCAACGATCCGGCCACCGAAGGCCCGCTACGCCAGACCGTCTGGCTGGACAAGCTCGGGCCGAAGCACATCCCCATCGCCTTTGCGGCCTCGGCCCGGGCCGATCCACAGGCGCGGCTGGTGATCAACGACTACGATCTGGAGTTCGTCGGCCCGCGCTTCGACGCGCGCCGGGAGATCATGCTCGGCATCGTGCGCCAGCTGCAGGACGGCAACGTGCCGGTCCACAGCGTCGGCATGCAGGGGCATCTGTATGCGGGCCGGCAGATCGACAAGGAGGGGCTCGAAGGCTTCAACAAGGAGCTGGACCGGCTCGGCGTCGGGCTGATGGTCACCGAGCTGGACATCATCGACTGGGAAACCCCGCCGAGCAACGCGGCGCAGGACGAGACCGCCTATGGGCTGGTCTCCGACCTTCTGGACGCGATCTTCGCCTGGAAGCCGCCGCAGGCGGTGACGGTGTGGGGCATCACCGACCGCTACAGCTGGGTGCCGGATGTGCTGCCGCGGCCGGACGGCCATCCCGACCGGCCGCTTCCGCTCGACCGCGACCTGCGCCCGAAACCATGGATGGAACTGCTGAAATCGCGCCTGAGGGCCGGCTGACCGACGGAAAGTTCCGCTAGGGACGTGCGTCTTAACCGTTCATTAGCCATGATTGCCCACAGTCGGTCGGCAAGCTCCGGCACTTGATCCGGACGGCTATTCTGCGGATCGATATGGCTATGTTCTCATCCGAGACGAACCCGAACGCACCGTATGCCGCGCGCCCGTCAGGGCCGCAGATGCAGGATTCCAACGGCTCGCTGATCGACCCGGTGCATGTCTTCCAGTCGGTCTGGTCGGCGCGGCGGCTGATCATCCTGACGACCATCTTCGGGCTGTTGCTCGGCGTCGCCTTCGCGCTGTCGATGCCGAAGAAATACACCGCCTATTCGCAGATCTTCGCCGATCCCCGCGACATCAAGGTGGTGCAGAACGAGGTCACGCCGAACGGCCTGCCGACGGAGGCGACCCTCGCCTTGATCGAGAGCCAGATCGCGGTCATCAATTCCAACGACATGATGGCCAAGATCGTCGAGAGCGCCGACCTGACGTCGGATCCCGAGTTCAACGGCCAGGGCGAATCGCTGCTGCCGTCGCTGGAAAGCCTGGGCCTCACCAGCCCCACCACCGCATCGACCAACGAACGCTTCCTGCAGACGATGGAGAATCTGCGCGAGGTGACCGGGGTCTCGCGCGATGCCAAGAGCTTCATCCTCAACATCTCGGTGACGACCGAAAGCCCTGAGAAATCCGCCCGGCTGTCGCGTCTGGTCGCCAATACCTTCATCGACCATCTGGCCGAGGTCCAGTCGGACACGGCGGGACGGGCGACCAACGCGCTCTCCTCGCGTCTGGCCGAACTGCGCGAGAAGGTCTCAGCCGCCGAACGGGCGGTGGAAGACTACAAGTCCGAGAACGAGCTCGTCGGCGTCGGCGGGCAGCTGGTCGACGACAGCTACATCCTGCGGATCAACGACGAACTGTCGCGCGGCCGGGCCAATGTGACCGCCCTCAGGGTGAAGGCCGAGCAAATGTCCAGGGCCAGTGTCGACGACGTGGTCGAAGGCGCATTTCCCGAAGAACTGACCTCGGATGCACTGACGCGCCTGCGCGCCACCTATTCGGACCTCGCCCAGAAGACCGCATCGCTGGCGGCCACTCTGGGCCCCCGGCATCCGCAGCTCATCGCCAGCCGCCAGTCGCTGGCCTCGGCGCGCGACGCCATCCGCTCCGAGCTTGCCCGGATCGTTGCCGGGGCGCAGACCGATCTGGCCCGCGCCGAGCGCACCAACAGCGATCTCACCCGGCAGCTCGACGAGCTGAAGTCCGATCAGGTGGCGACGAGCGGTTCCTTCGTGCGGCTGCGCGAATTGCAGCGCGAGGTCGAGGCGTCGCGGGCAGTCTATGAATCCTACCTGCTGCGCGCCCGGGAAACCGGGGAACAGCAGGGCATCAACACGGCCAATGTCCGGGTGATCTCGGAAGCCACCCCGCCGCTGCGGCCCTCCAGCCTGTCGCGGCGTCTGGTGGTCGGGGCCGGCGGCATGCTGGGCTTTCTGGCCGGCGTGTTCCTGGCCGGTGTCGGTGCGATCTCCGAGCAGTATCGCAACGCCATGCGGATGCGGGCGGAGATGGCCGCACGGCCCCGTCCGAGCGGCTTCAGCACCTCCTACGGCTCCGCCGCGACCGGTCATTTCGGCAATGGCGGCGGCTATTCCACGGCCATCGTGCTGGCCCCCGGGGACGGCGCCATGACCGCCGGTCCTGAGACTGCAGACGACGACTTCCGACCCTCGGTCCATGCGAGGGCGCAGGATCAACGGCGTATGGCCGCGGCGATGCCGGTTGCGGAAGCGCCCCTGCCCGATGAGGCAGACCCGGCAACGGTCGAAACCGATGCCTCGGAGGGTCGCCCGGTTCCGGCGAATGACGCAGAGGATGCCGCGGCTCCCGCGCAGGACGCGTCGGACGCGGACAGTGCAGGCGAAGACGAGACGCTGCCGCCGGCCGCGCGGCGCCGGACGCTGCGCGAGCGCATCCGTGCGCTGGGCGGCGATCTTCCCGATCCCGCCGACAGCGAGACGCCGCAGGCGGGCGACGACGAGGAAGTCGTGCGGCTGCAGAACGACATCGCCGCGGTGAAGAAGCACATCGCCGACATTCGCGGCCGCCGTCAGGCGCTGTAGTCCCGGCACGCGGTCAGCGCGGATCGACGACGGGGGAGGCGAGCGCGCGCTGTCGCCAGCGCAGGCCGTTCAGCCAGCGTCCCGCGATGATGTTGCGATGACGATCAGGCCGGCGCCGGCGGTGTCGGCTGCGCCAGACGCGCCGGGTCGGCGCCGGTGTCGTCGTCGATGATGGCCGGCTGGTATTCCGGCACGATGCGCCTGAGGATCTCCAGCGCGCGCTCGGCATCGCCGGCTGTGACCGCACCCTCGATATTGGCGAAGCTGCGCGACAGGAGCTTCACGTCGCTGACGCGAGAGCCGGCGATGAGCAGGCCGGCGCGGCCGGTCTCCTCGCGCGTCTCGCCCTCGCCGAACAGTTCCTCGTAGAGCTTCTCGCCCTTGCGCAGCCCGACGAAGCGGATGTCGATGTCGATATGCGGCTTTAGCCCGGCGAGCTGGATCACCCGCTCGGCGAGTTCGGCGACGCGGATCGGCTTGCCCATGTCGAGCACGAAGATCTGGCCCTTGGCGCGGGTGTCGGTCATGCCGTGGCCCGCCGCGTGCAGGATCAGCCGCGACGCCTCGGGAATGGTCATGAAGAAGCGGGTGATGTGCGGGTGGGTGACCGTCAGCGGCCCGCCCTTTTCCAGCTGCGAGCGGAACAGCGGGATCACCGAGCCGGTCGAGCCGAGGACGTTGCCGAAGCGCACGGTGATGAAGCGCGTCGCGTCCTGATCGAGATCCAGTGCCTGGCAATAGGCTTCGGCGGCCCGTTTGGTCGCGCCCATGACGTTGGACGGGTTCACGGCCTTGTCGGTCGAGATCATGACGAAGGCCGAGGCGCCGGCGGCAAGGGTCGCATCGGCGACGTTGCGGGTGCCCAGGAGGTTGGTGTCGATCCCCTCGACCGGATTGTCCTCCACGATGGGCACGTGCTTCAGCGCAGCGGCGTGGAAGACGACGTCGGGGCCGACCTCGGCGAACAGCGCCCGGATGCGGTTGCCGTGGCGCACGTCGACGATCCGCGGCAGGATCGGGACACCGGGGAATTCGTCGGAAATCTGCCGGGTGACCGACCAGAGATTGAACTCGGAATTGTCGACGAGGACGAGACGGCGCGGCGCGAAGCGCGCGATCTGGCGCACGAGTTCGGAGCCGATCGAGCCGCCGGCACCGGTGACGATGACCAGCCGGTCCTTGATCAAACGCTCGACCTCGGCGATGTCGAGATCCACCTCCTGGCGTCCCAGGAGATCTTCCAGCGCGATCGGCAGCGGCTCGATCGGGCGGTTCTCGTCGACGATGCCCGTCTGGCTGATGTCGGGCAGCCGCTTGACCGTCACGCCCAGCGGCGCGCAGGTGGCGACGATGCGCGACAGCCGCGCGGCCGGAATGTCGACCTCGGTGACCACCAGTTCGCCGACCGGCGTGCCCCGCTTCTCGGCCCAGGCGATGGTCTGTTCCAGTTCGGCCAGCGTGCCGAGCACGCGGATGCCATGCAATTGCCGGCGCCGGTTCTTGGACTTCTCGTCGATGATGCCGACGATGGCGTCCTGCCGACGGTTGCGACGGCTGTTGCGGATGAACAGGTCGGCATTGTCGTTGAAGCCGTAGAGCAGGAGGTCGCGCTTGGTGCCGGCGATGGCCGATGCGGCGAGGCTGCGGCGGTCGAGGCGGCGCTCCTTCATCAGCCGGTAGGCGAGGCGGGGGCCGCCCAGGCCGACGATCATGATGAACCAGGAGATCACGATCGTGGAGCGGGGCAGGAAGGCGCCGCGGAACAGCAGGAAATGCAGCAGCAGGAAGGCGAGGTTGATGAAGGTGACCGCCTTGACGATCGACAGCACGTCGAGCAGCGAGGCGTAGCGCCAGGCGCCGCTGTTGAGCGAGAAGAACGGAAAGCAGACCGCGCTCAGTGCCGTATAGGCACCGATCAGAAGCCAGATCTGCCAGACGCTGAACAGCGGCTGCCATCCCCAGGCGATCGACATGGCGATGGTCATCGATACCGCGGCGATCAGGATGTCGTGGACGATACCGAGCTGTCGCAGGGAGATGGCCAGCATGCTCTTGGCGAAATTCATCAACAGGAATCCATGGTTCCGCCTCCTCGGACAGACCATTTAGTGCGCTATCATGCGAACGCGCGCTGCGGAAGCCGTCAAAAGACGCTGGCGCCTGCGTCAGCCGTGCCCACTGCCGCCCGGAAGGTGGCGAACAATTCCCGGCCCATGCCGAATTCGTTGCCGCTGAGATCGGGGTCGGCGAGGGGGCGCGCCGCCAGTTCGTCGGCGTCCACGAGGATTTCCAGCGTGCCGCCATCGGCATCAAGGCGCACCATGTCGCCATCGACCAGCCTGGCGATCATCCCGCCGGCTTTGGCTTCCGGGGTGACGTGGATCGCCGCCGGCACCTTGCCGCTGGCGCCCGACATCCGCCCGTCGGTGACCAGCGCCACCTTGTGGCCGCGGTCGAGGAGAACGCCGAGCAGTGGCGTCAGCTTGTGCAGCTCCGGCATGCCGTTGGATTTGGGGCCCTGGAAGCGGACCACGGCGACGAAGTCGCGATTGAGTTCGCCGGAATCGAAGGCGGCCTTCATGTCGTTCTGGTCGTGGAAGATCTTCGCCGGCGCCTCGACGATGCGGCGCTCGGGCCGAACGGCGGAAACCTTGATGACGGCCTTACCGAGATTGCCCTTGAGCATGCGCAGGCCGCCATTGGACGAGAAGGGCTGGTCGGCGGTGGTCAGCACCTTGGGATCGCCGCTGTGGGCGGGGGCGGCTTCGCGCAGCACGGTCTCGCCGTCCGGCGCGAGGCGCGCCTCGACCGTATAGGCGCGCAGGCCATGGCCCCATGCGGTCCGCACGTCCTCGTGCAGCAGGCCGCAATCGAGCAGCTCGCGGATCAGGAAGCCCATGCCGCCGGCTGCCTGGAAATGGTTCACGTCGGCGAGGCCGTTCGGATAGACGCGGGCAAGCAGCGGCGTGATGTCCGACAGGTCGGAAATGTCCTGCCAGGTCAGCCTGATGCCGGCGGCCGCGGCCATCGCCACCAGATGCATGGTGTGATTGGTCGAACCGCCCGTGGCGTGCAGCCCGACGACGCCGTTGACGACAGCGCGCTCGTCCACCACCAGGCCGGCCGGCGTGTATTCGTTGCCCAGCGCGGTGATCGACAGGGCGCGCTTGGCCGCTTCCCGCGTCAGCGCATCGCGCAGCGGCGTGTTCGGATTGACGAAGGACGAGCCCGGCGTGTGCAGGCCCATGATCTCCATCAGCATCTGGTTGGAATTGGCGGTGCCGTAGAAGGTGCAGGTGCCGGGGCCGTGATAGGACTGGGACTCGGCGGCGAGCAGTTCCTCGCGCCCGACCTTGCCCTCGGCATAGAGCTGCCGGATGCGGCTCTTCTCGTCATTGGGCAGGCCCGAGGTCATCGGCCCGGCCGGCACGAAGATCGCCGGCAGATGGCCGAAGGTCAAAGCGGCGATGGTCAGGCCCGGCACGATCTTGTCGCAGACGCCCAGATAGACGGCGGCGTCGAACATGTCGTGGGACAGGCCGACGGCGGTCGCCATGGCGATCACGTCGCGCGAGAACAGTGACAGCTCCATGCCGGCCTGGCCCTGGGTGACGCCGTCGCACATGGCCGGAACGCCCGACGCCACCTGCGCGGTGCCGCCCATGGCCCGGGCCGCCTCGCGGATCAGTTCGGGATAGCGCTCGAAGGGCTGGTGGGCCGAGAGCATGTCATTGTAGGCGGTGATGATGCCGAGATTGGGCGTCTGGTCGCCCGACAGGCGGGACTTGTCCAGCGGGCCGCAGGCGGCGAAGCCATGGGCGAGGTTGCCGCAGGTCAGGGTCGAGCGCTTCGGTCCCTCGGCGCCCTTGGCCATGATGCGCGCCACATAGGGTTCGCGCGTCGGCGCGGAACGCTCCCGGATGCGGTCGGTGATCTCTGCAATGCGCGGATCGACGGTCATGGGATTGACCTCCTGGACGGTGAAAGGGGCGTCAGGGACACCAGAAGACGTTGGCGGGGTCCTTGCGCGGTGCTTCGAGGACCGCCCGGATCGGCAGTTCCTCGACGGGGCCACCGGCCAATGCCTTTTCGTAGACGGCGAGCTTTTCCTCGCCTTCGATGTGGATCGCCAGGAGCCGCGCTTCCACCAGCATCGGCAGGGTCAGGGTGACGCGGGGCTCGCCGGCCCCGGGCGCCCGCATGGCGACGACCGGCTCGGTGGTCTGCGGGTCGATGGCGGCATCGAGATTGTCGCCGCCCGGGAAGAAGGAGGCGGTATGGCCGTCCGTGCCCATGCCGAGCACGGCGGCGTCGAGCGGACGGGCCAGCCGCCGGAAGCGCTCGGCGAGATCCTCGCGCGCATCCTCGGGCGTTTCGGCGTCGAGATAGAAGGGGATGAAATGCGCCGCCGCGGCGCGGTTCTTCAGGAGCTTGTCGGCGACCAGCGCGGCGTTCGAGCGATCGCTCGACGCCGGCACCCAGCGTTCGTCCACCAGCAGCACGTTCACATTCGGCCAGTCGATCTCGGCCTGCGACAGACGCTCGAAGAAGCGCTTCGGCGTCGAGCCCCCGGAGACCGCCAGGGTCGCCGTGCCGCGGGTGGCGATGGCGCCGGCGAGGACGGCGGCCACGCCGACCGCGAGGGCCTCGGCCAAAGCGTCGCCATCGCGGTAGCGGTGCAGGACGGGGGCTGTGTTCATTCCGGATCGCCTCAGTCGGGTTCGTGCCAGGTGCGGCCGTCGCGCTCGATCAGCGCCACGCCGGAGGAGGGGCCCCAGGTGCCGGCCGTGTAGCCCTGCGGCTTCATGGATTTCTCGGCCCAGGCCTGCGGGATCGGGTCGATCCAGTTCCAGGCCGCCTCGACCTCGTCGCGGCGCATGAACAGGGTCTGGTTGCCGCGGATGACGTCCATCAGCAGCCGCTCATAGGCGTCCGGGTTCCGCACCCGGAAGGATTCGGCAAAGCTCATGTCCAGCGGGACGTGGCGCAGGCGCATGCCACCGGGACCGGGGTCCTTGATCATCACCCACTGCTTGACGCCCTCATTGGGCTGCAGCCGCATGACCAGCTGGTTCTGCTGGATGCTGCCCGAAAGGCCGGCGAAAATCGAATGCGGGATCGGCCGGAAGGTGACGACGATCTCCGACATGCGCTCGGACAGGCGCTTGCCGGTCCGCAGATAGAAGGGCACGCCGGCCCAGCGCCAGTTGCCGATCTCGGCCTTGATGGCGACGAAGGTCTCGGTGTCGCTCTGGGCCTCGCCGAGATCGTCGAGATAGCTGCGCACGGCCGCGCCATCGGAGGCGCCGGCCTTGTACTGGCCGCGCACGGTGCGGCTCTCGACATTTGAGGCATCGATCGGGGTGAGGGCGCGCAGCACCTTCAGCTTCTCGTCGCGCAGGGCGTCGGCGTCCAGCGTCGGGGGCGGTTCGAGGGCGACCAGGCACATCAGCTGCAGGATGTGGTTCTGCACCATGTCGCGCAGCGCGCCGGCCTTGTCGTAATAGCCGGCACGGCCTTCCAGCCCGACCGATTCCGCCACGGTGATCTGGACGTGGTCGATATGGGCGGAGTTCCAGATCGGCTCGTACAGCGCATTGGCGAAGCGCAGCGCCATCAGGTTCTGCACCGTCTCCTTGCCGAGATAATGGTCGATGCGGAAGACCTGGTCCTCGGTGAAGTAGCGACCGATGATGTCGTTCAGTTCGCGGGCCGATTCCAGGTCGCGGCCGACGGGCTTCTCGACGACGAGACGCGTGTTGGCGTGGACCAGGCCCTTCTCGCCGATGCGGCAGGCGAGATCGGCGAACAGCGCCGGGCCGACCGCCAGGTAGAAAGCGCGCACGCGCGTGCCGTTGCCATCCTCGGCGCCTTCCAGAAGCGCCTTCAGCTCGTCCCAGCCCTCGTCGGCGCGCGCATCCACCTGCCGGTAGTGCAGGCGCGAGACGAAGCGTTCGACGGACGTCGTGTGAGTGTCCTCGGGCTTGACGTGCTTGGCGATCGCCTCGCGGGCGAAGGCCCGGTACTCCTCGTCGGAAATATGGGTGCGCGAGGCGCCGATGATCCGCGAATCCTGCGGCATCTGCCCGTCATGGTCGCGATGGTAGAGCGCCGGCAGCAGCTTGCGTTCGGCAAGGTCGCCATTGCCGCCGAACACGACATAGTCGAACGGGTCGACGGGAATGATCTGGCTGGACATGTATCGTCCCTCTGCAAGACAATGAGCGGGGGAAGCCGTTCCGTCCGCTGTGTAATCTAATCGATTGAATTATTCCATAGCCGCGGTGGGCCGGCGAAGATCATTCGCGCCGGGCGCTCAGGCCGCGGCCTCGCGCCTGGCAAAGGCCCGTGTGACCGCCTCCAGCATGCGAACGTCGTCATAGGGCTTGTTGATCGCTTCGCTGGCGCCGGCTTCCGGCGGAAGATCGAGATTCTCGCCGTAGCCGGTGACAAAGATGTAGGGCACGCTCCGCGCATTCAGCGGCGCGATCAGCGCAAAACTGGTCTCCGAACCGAGATTGACGTCGAGCAGCGCGACATCGATCGTCTCGGCCTCGATCAGCCGCAGCGCCTCGGCGACATTCGCGGCGGTCAGGATCCGCGCCATGCCGTTGTCGAGCAGCAATTGCTCGGCATCGAGCGCGATGATCATGTTGTCCTCGACGATCAGCCCCGTGCGGCCCTTGAGAATGTCGAGATCTGGCATCGTGTCGTCTGCTCCTGGGGCCGTCATGGTGCGTCGGTTGGGCTGCCTGCCTGCCGGCTGCGGGCGAAGGGTCCCGCCGCGCACGATCCGAATATGTCGCGCGAGCCGGGTTTTAGAAGCGGTCGCGCAGGGAAAACCAGGTCATTGCGAGGAAAAGCAGCGGCGCGCGCAGTCGCCGGCCGCCCGGAAAGGCGGGAATGCGCAGCGCCTCGAAGTCGGCGAGGCGGTCGCGATTGCCGTTGACGCGCTCGGCATAGAGGCGGCCGGCGAAGTTCGCGAGCATGACGCCATGTCCCGAAAACCCGCCGATGGTGGTGATCCCCGGCGCCAGGCTGCGCACATAGGGCAGGCGCTCCATGGTGATGCCGACCGAGCCGCCCCAGGCGTGGCTGAGGCGCACATCGGCCAGATGCGGATAGACTTCGGCGATCTGCTTGCGGATGTGCCGGCCGATGTCACCGGTGGCGGAGGTGTAGGCCTCGCGGCCGCCGAAGAGCAGGCGGCCGTCGCCGCTCTTGCGGAAATAGCGCACGACGAAACGGGAATCGTCGCAGGATTCGCCGCCGGGCAGCACCGCGTCGGGGTCGGCAAGCGGCTCGGTCGCGCCGATGAAGGAGCCGATCGGCATGACATGGGCGTCGACCTGCGGGTCGAGGCCCCCGCCATAGGCATTGGTGGCGATCAGGACGCGCTCGGCGCTGACCTCGCCGTGGGCGGTGACGGCGACGATCCGGCCATCGCGCCGGTCGAGCCGCTCGACATGGCTGTTCTCGAAGAGCTGCGCCCCGGCTTCCGCCGCGACCCGGGCGCTGCCGACGACCAGCTTCATCGGGTTGATATGGCCGGTGCCGGTGTCGCGAATGCCGCCGAAATAGCGGCGCGAGCCGAGCCGGTCGGCGGTCTCGTCGGCATCCATGAAGCTGACATGGGGATAGGCGTAGCGGGTCGTCAGGTCCTCGACCTGGGCGCGGTAATCCTTCAGGTAACGGCGCTTGTGGACGACCGAAAGCTGGCCTTCGCGGTAGTCGGCGTCGATGCCGTTGGCGGTGATGAACTCGGTCAGATGGGCCTTGGCCTCTTCGGCGAGATCGAACAGGGCCTTCGACCGCTCGAAACCGTAGGCTGCCTCGATCTCCATCGGCCAGAGCCGCTGGCCGGTGCCCATCTGTCCGCCATTGCGGCCCGAGGCGCCATCGCCGAAGCGATGCGCCTCCAGTACCGCCACGTCGACGCCGGTCCGGGCGAGATGCAGCGCCGCCGACAGGCCGGTGAAGCCGCCGCCGACGACCAGCACATCCGCCTTGCGGCTGCCGTCCAGAGCCGGATAGGTCGGCCGCTCGATACTGTCCTCGTACCAGGACCGGCCGGGGGCGATGGGAGACTGATAGGCGGACAAGGCTCAGACCTGCAGGAGCAGGAACTCGCGTTCCCAGGGACTGATCACCTGCATGAAGGTCTCGTGCTCGCCGCGCTTGATGCCGGCATAGGTGCCGACGAATTCCGGGCTGAAGACGGTGTCGAAATCCTTCTCGGCCTCGAAGATCGCCAGGGCTTCCAGGAGCCCGCGGGGCAGCGAGATGACGCCGTCCTCGTTGACGGTCCGGTCGGTCGGACCCTCGGGCGTGAGGTTGTTGACCATGCCCAGATAGCCGCAGGCGAGTGAGGCCGCGATGGCGAGATAGGGATTGGTGTCGGAAGAGGGCAGGCGGTTCTCGACGCGGCGGCCGGCAGCGTCCGAGGTCGGCACCCGGAAGGCGGTGGTGCGGTTGTCGTAGCCCCAGGCCGTGTTGGTCGGCGCGGCCATGCCGTAGGTCAGGCGGCGATAGGAGTTCACATAGGGCGCCATCATGATCAGCGCCGCCGGCACGTAGCGCTGCATGCCGCCGAGAAAGGCGAAGAACAGGTCGGAGGCCGAGCCGTCCTCGTTGGAGAAGACGTTGCGGCCGGTTTCCTTGTCGATCACCGACTGGTGGATGTGCATGGCCGAGCCTGGCTGCCCCTGAATGGGCTTGGCCATGAAGGTGGCGTAGATGTCCTGGCCGAGCGCCGCCTCGCGGATGGTGCGCTTGAACATGAAGACCTGGTCGGCGAGCTCCAGCGGGTCGCCATGGCGCAGATTGATCTCGAGTTGGGCGGCGCCCTCCTCGTGGATCAGCGTGTCGATCTCCAGCCCCTGCGCGTCGGAATAGTCGTAGATGTCGTCGATCAACTCGTCGAATTCGTTGACGCCGCCGATGGAATAGGACTGGCCCGACTGGATCTGCCGGCCTGAGCGGCCGATCGGCGGCACCAGCGGATAGTCCGGATCGACATTCTTGGAGACGAGGTAGAATTCGATCTCCGGTGCGACGACCGGCTTCCAGCCCCTGGCGTCATAGAGCGCCATCACGCGCTTCAGGACGTTGCGCGGCGTGTAGCCGACGGCGACGCCGTTCTGGTCGACGAGGTCGCAGATCACCTGGGCGGTCGGGTCGCTTTCCCATGGCACCCGGCACAGGGTGGAGAGGTCCGGCACGAGCTTGAGGTCGCCGTCGCCGGGCGAATAGCGGAACTCGCCGCTCTCCTCGGGATACTCGCCGGAGATCGTGTGCATGAACAGCGCCGAGGGCAGTGCCAGCGAGGTGTTGGCGGTGAATTTCTTGGCCGGCATCATCTTGCCGCGGGCCACACCCGCCAGGTCCGGGGTGATGCATTCCAGATCGTCGATGCCGCGCGCGGCGAGCCAGCCCGAGGCCTCGTGCATGGAGGCGACGCCGCGCTTGGACTCGAGATGGGCGCCGTCATTCGCCGGTACCTTGACCGGGGCGGGATCGCGCTTGGCGTTCGGCGCGCCCTTCACGGCGCTGGCCTCGTTGCCGCCGACGCGGCCGGTCTTGCGGCCGTAATCGATCCGTGCGGGTCCGCTCGGACGCGGCGATTTCGGAGGTTTCGTGCTGGTCATGCCATCCTGCGGGGAAGCGCCTCTCGGGCGGATTGGGCCGGAGTGTAGCCCGCCGGACGGGGGTGAGGGAAGGCGGGGCCCGCGCGGGGATGCCCGCTGCGGCGATGATCAGCCCCGCATCCCCGACGCAAAGCGCCCGCTCCCAGGCTGTGCAGGGAACGGGCGCCGCTTGGGTGATTTCGGAAGGCACCTTTCTGTGGGCGCCCGCCGGGCGCTCAGCCCCCGGTCTTGACCACGACCGGGATCAGCAGATCGCCCCAATTGCCGTTGCCGGAATGGTGGCGGGCGGAGCGCACGAGCTCGACGGAGACGCCGGCCTCGACCGCCTTCATCACGGATTGGTTCAGCCGGTGAAGGTCGTTGGCCAGCATGCGGATCGCGGCCTGCTGGGCCTCGTCCATGGAAGAGGACTGCTCCTCGGCCCGCTCCTTGACGCGGGTGCGGGGGCGGCTTTCGTCGATAGCGACTGCACTCATCGTCTGTCTCCTTGGTTGATCGTCATGTCGGTGTCGTGGGGTCCCGGAACGCCGCTCGGGGGAGCGTTCCGGGGGAGCGGGAGACTGGGGGCCGCGGAAGCGGGAAGAGAAACTCCCGCGCGTGTCCCGCTCCGTTTGCGCAAGGGGCCGGAGGTTGGCCAACCGACTTGCGCGAGGGGTTACTCGGCTGCCACGCTGAGATGCTGGTCCTTCTTGAACTGCGCGCTCTCGGTGGATTCGCCCATGGCGGTCGTCGAGGACTGGCCGCCGGTGATGGCCATGGAGACGGCATCGAAATAGCCGGTGCCGACCTCGCGCTGGTGCTTCGTCGCCGTGTAGCCGTCGGCCTCGGAGGCGAACTCGGCTTCCTGCAGCTCCGAATAGGCGGCCATCTGCCGATCCTTGTAGCCGCGGGCCAGTTCGAACATGCCGTGGTTCAGCTGGTGGAAGCCGGCCAGGGTGATGAACTGGAACTTGTAGCCCATGGCTCCCAGCTCGCGCTGGAACTTGGCGATGGTCGCGTCGTCGAGGTTCTTCTTCCAGTTGAAGGACGGCGAGCAATTGTAGGCGAGAAGCTGGTTCGGATGCTCCTTCCTCACCGCCTCGGCGAAGCGCCGGGCCTGTTCGAGGTCGGGCTTGGAGGTCTCGCACCAGATCAGGTCCGAATAGGGCGCGCAGGCGATCGCCCGGGCGATGCAGGGCTCGAGGCCGTTCTTGACCCGGTAGAAGCCTTCCGGCGTGCGGCCGCCGTCATAATCGACATAGGGCTGGTCGCGCTCGTCGATGTCCGAGGTGATCAGCTTGGCCGCCTCGGCGTCGGTGCGGCAGATCACCAGCGAGGGCACGCCCATCACGTCGGCCGCCAGCCGCGCCGCGGTGAGGTTGCGGATATGCGCCTGGGTGGGGATCAGCACCTTGCCGCCCAGATGGCCGCACTTCTTCTCGGACGCGAGCTGGTCCTCGAAATGCACGCCCGCGGCGCCGGCCTCGATGAAGGCCTTCATGATCTCGAAGGCGTTGAGCGGGCCGCCGAAGCCGGCCTCTGCGTCGGCGACGATCGGGGCGAACCAGGTGTCGACGGACTTCGCGCCTTCGGCATGCTCGATCTGGTCGGCGCGCTGCAGGGTGCGGTTGATGCGGCGGCAGAGCTCGGGCGCGGCATTGGCCGGATAGAGCGACTGGTCCGGATACATCGACGAGGCGGTGTTGGAATCGGCGGCGACCTGCCAGCCGGAGAGGTAGATCGCCTTCAGGCCGGCGCGGACCTGCTGCATGGCCTGGTTGCCGGTCATCGCGCCCAGCGAATTGACGAAGTCTTCCGAGTGGACCAGCTCCCAGAGCCGGTTGGCGCCGTTTTCGGCCAGCGTGTAGCGGATCTGGACCGAACCGCGCAGGCGCTGGACGTCCTCGGGCGTGTAGTTGCGCTCGACATTGTCGAAGCGGCCTTCGGGGGCAGACGGGACGAGATTGTAAAAATCGGTCATGGTGGTCGATCCTCTCCTGAATTCCGGCCGCCGATGCGACTGTGACAAGCGACTGGCAGCGCCTGGGGAGAGACATGACATTGCCGATATGTGCTGAGAAGCGCCGGGCGGTCGGATCGCAGGCTTATTCGGGTCGTCTTGTCAGGACCTTCACAGACTGCGATTGTCACGATGTAAAAATTGTCATAGGCCGGGATGGCGCATTGCGGTCGCCCGCGGCCGTCGGCGCAGGGCGCTCAAAGCCGTTGCTGTGGCGTCACAGGGGTATGGATTTTCGTGAAAGACATGATCCACCAACACAATATCGCCTTGGATTCCATCAATCGAAACCTTTCCCGGTCATGCTGCCAATTGTCGGCGGACGACCGGTCGAGATTTGGAGCGGACGATGAGTGCGGTGCGTGTGGTTTTGCGTCTTCTGGGCCTGAGCAACGCTTTGGCGGCCTACCATCCCGAGCGTCACTACATGCGCGGACCGGGCCCTGCCTGCCTGCGTCGCATGCAGGGCGGCGGCACGCATCTGGGCGCCTGAACGGCCGTTTCGCACGGAGTGGCCGGCGCACCCGGTCGCACCCCTTCCACTCCCTTACCCCTGACGATTCCTTGGCCCCTGACGATCCAGCGCGCTCTTTCTTCCCGCGAGGCGCCTGATGGCCGAGAACAAGATCTTCGCCGGGCCGCGCATTCGCCGCATCCGCAACGGTCTCGGCCTGACCCAGACCGCGATGGCCGAGGAACTCGGCATCTCGCCGTCCTATCTGAACCTCATCGAACGCAATCAGCGCCCGCTGACGGTGCAGCTCATCCTCAAGCTGTCGCAGACCTACGAGGTCGACATCGGCGATCTGCGGGGCGAGCAGCAGGGCTCCGTCGCCGAATTGCGCGGGGTCTTCTCCGACCCGCTGCTCGCTGGCGAACTTCCCGGTGAGCAGGAGCTTCTGGAGATCGCCGAAGCCGCGCCGAACGCGGCGGCCGGCGTGATCAAGCTCTATCGCGCCTATCGCGAGCAGCACGGGCGGCTCTCCGACCTGTCCGATCTCCTGGCGCGGGAGGGGCGCGGCACAGGTCTGGCCGGCGCGCGGCTGCCGATCGACGAGGTCCGCGAGGTGTTCGAGACCCGGCCGAACTATTTTGCTGCTTTGGAAACTGCCGCCGAGGCCCTGCACCAGACGCTGGCCGCCGGCGACGACCTGATGGGGGCGCTGAAGACCTGGCTGCGCAAGGAGCACGACATTTCCGTGCGGGTGCTGCCGGTGCAGACCATGCCGAACTGGCGTCGTCGCTTCGACCGGCACTCGCGCCGGCTGTTCCTGTCCGAGCGTCTCGCCCCGGCCGACCGGCTGCGCGAGGTAGCGCTGGAATCCTGCCTCCTGGCCTTCGGCGAGGTGGTCTCGGCGGAGGCCGCAACTTTCGCCTTTACCAGCGACGAGGCGCGGCGGCTGGCGCGGTTCGAGCTGCTGCGCTACGCCGCCCATGCGCTGATGATGCCCTATGCCGCCTTCCAGGCCGCCGCCGAGCGCTCGGCTTACGACATCGATGTCCTGCGCGGCCGCTTCCAGGTGTCCTTCGAGCAGGCCGCCAACCGGCTCACCATGCTGCAGCGCCAAGGCGCGCCGGGCGTGCCGTTCTTCCTGCTCGAGGTGGACAATGCCGGCAACCGGTTCCGACGGGCCGGCGCCCGCGGCTTTCCGGTGCAGCGCTTCGGCGGCGGGTGTCCCAAGCTGCCGATCCACGCGGCCTTCGCCCAGCCGGGGCAGATCCTGGTCGAGAGCGCCGAAATGCCCGACGGCGCCGAGTTCCTGCTCGTCGCTCGGACGCTGGAAGGGCTGCAGGCCGGCTTTGCCGAGCGTCCGCGGCGGACGGCCATCCTGATCGGCTGCGACATCGGCTACAAGGACGAGACGGTCTATGGCCGGCATCTGGGCACGAAGCCCGCCACGGTCGGCATCGGCCCGGCCTGCCGGCTGTGCGAGCGGCAGGCGTGCCTTGCCCGCGCCGAGCCGCCGCTGACCCGCCCGCTGGGGCTCGACGAAATGGTCACCGGCCTGTCGGCATTTGATTTCCAGTGAACAGGGGCCAGATGCAGCGCGACGCGCCCTTGCAGGTGTCAGCGTACCGTCACAATTAGCGGGCGAGCGCGGCGACCTGCGGCGAAGGCGGACATCGCCCGGCGGTGGCCGGCGGGAATGCGAACACAACGAAAGACAAGCCTGTGAGCCAGCAGAAGCAGAAGACCGAAGGTCTGGACGATACGATGACCCGCGACGGCTTCGTCGCACGCTCGGTACAGCGGCTCGTCGATGGCGCCGAGAAGCTCAATCTGAAGCATTCGGCCGTCGGCAATCCGCCGGTCTTCGAGACCGATGACTTTCCATGGGCGCGCGAGGTCGAGGCCGAGTGGAAGGCGATCCGCGCCGAACTGGACAATGTCCTGGTGCGCAAGGGCGAGTTGCCGGCGTTCCACGAGATCTCGTCGGAGGTGCGCTCGATCTCGTCGGACCAGAACTGGAAGACTTTCTTCCTGTGCGGCTACGGTATCAAGTCGGAGGAGGCGATCCGCCAGTGTCCCGAGACCTGGCGCATCCTGCAGAAGATCCCCGGCATGAAATCGGCGATGTTCTCGATCTTCGAGCCGGGCAAGCACCTGCCGCCGCATCGCGGTCCGTATAACGGCGTCCTGCGTTTCCATCTCGGCCTGCTGGTCCCCGACGAGCCGGACAAGATCGGCATCCGGGTCGCCGACCGCACCTGCCACTGGGAAGAGGGCAAGGCGCTGATCTTCGACGACGCCTATGAGCACGAGGCCTGGAACCATTCCGACAAGGTGCGGGTGGTGCTGTTCGTCGATTTCGAGAAGCCGCTGAAGCAGCCGGCCAAGACGACCAACAAGGCGGTCCTCAACATGGCAGTCTTCACGCCCTTCATCCGCGAGGGCTACAAGGCCCACAAGGCCTGGGAAAAGCTGTTCTACGGCGAAGGCACGAAGCACCGCTGACCAGCGACCGGCTGCGGGACAGGACGGCATGTAGATGACGGCGCGGAACGACACGGCCCGGTGGCGCCCCATGGCGCGCTCCGATCTGCGCGCCGCGATCGCGCTCGCCGACCGGGTCCACCCCGGATTGCCGGAGGAGGAGGCGGTGTTCACCGATCGCCTGAATCTCTGTCCGGCAGGTTGCCTCGTTCTCGCCGATCCGGCCGGCATCGTCTGCGGTTACACGCTCGCCCATCCCTGGACACAGGGCCCGCCACCCAAGCTGAACACGCTGCTTGGCACGCTGCCGACGCCGGCCGACCGGTTCTTCATCCACGACGTGGTGGTGGCGCCCGAAATGCGCGGGCAGGGCCTGGCTGCGCCGGGTGTCGAACTGCTGCTCGAACAGGCCGCGTCCTATCCGTCGGCGGCGCTGGTCTCGGTCTACGGCACGGTGCCCTTCTGGGCCCGCTTCGGCTTCGTCGATGCGTCGGACACGCTGCCGGCCGGGGCCCTTGCGGACTATGGCAGCGACGCGCGCTTCATGATCCGCCCACGCGAGAGATGAAGCGGCCCGGCAACACGCCGGAAGGGCGCGCAAGGGCTAGGAATTGGCGCGCCGATGTTCTTAACTTGGCGCCGACACCCGGCGGGGACGACGCCCGCTTCCGATACACATCTTATGGAGGTCCTGACCGAATGACACGACTGATCGCGATGCTGGGGGCTGCTGCCGCGACCCTTGCCATAGGCGCCGGAACGGCGACCGCTCAGGAAGAGAAGGTCGTCAATGTCTACAACTGGTCGGACTATATCGACGATTCCATCCTGGCGGACTTCACCGAGGAGACCGGGATCAAGGTCGTCTACGACGTCTATGATTCCAACGACATCCTCGACACCAAGCTGTTTGCCGGCGGCAGCGGCTACGACGTCGTCGTGCCGTCCTCCGAATATCTGGTCCGCCAGATCGAGGCCGGCCTGATCCAGAAGCTCGACAAGTCGAAGCTGAGCAATCTCGACAAGATGTGGGACGTGATCAGCGATCGCGTCGGCGAATATGGCGACGCCAACGACTATTCCGTCAACTACATGTGGGGCACCACCGGTATCGGCTACAACAAGAAGATGGTCGAGGAGCGGATCGACAATCCGCCGACCGATTCCTGGGACCTGATCTTCGATCCGCAATATGCCGAGAAGCTGGCCGATTGCGGAATCATGATGCTCGACGCACCGACCGAGGTGATGCCGGCGGCACTCAACCATCTCGGCCTTGATCCGAACTCGACCGATCCGGGCGAGATCGAGCAGGCCAAGGAGATGCTGCTGAAGGTGCGCCCGTTCGTGCGCAAGTTCCATTCGTCGGAATACATCAACGCACTGGCCAATGGCGACATCTGCGTCGGCTACGGCTATTCGGGCGACATCTTCCAGGCCCGCGACCGCGCGGCCGAAGCCGGGCAGGGCGTCGAGATCGCCTATTCGATCCCCAAGGAAGGCGCCCGCATGTGGTTCGACCAGCTGGCGATCCCGGCCGACGCGCCGCATCCGGAGAACGCCCACGCCTTCATCGACTACCTGATGCGCCCCGAGGTCATCGCCAAGGCGACCAATTACGTCGTCTATGCCAATGGCAACAAGGCCAGCCAGGAATTCGTCGATGACGCGATCATCAACGATCCGGCGGTGTATCCGAGCGACGATGTTCTCGCCAATCTTTACACCAAGGAAGCCTACGACGCCCGCACGCAGCGGCTCATCAACCGCGCCTTCACGACGGTCCAGACCGGTCAGTAAGGCGCTTCGCCCGACATGAGCGCACCCGCTTCCGGCCCTTGGCCGGGGGCGGGCCATCGCCATGATCACCGGGCGGTGCAACGGGTCGATTCACGGACGAGGTGGCGACGGTGCAGAAATCCCTCGGCAACATCCGTCGCAGCTTCGCGCCCTGGGCCGACGCGACGCAGTCGCCGGTTATCGAGTTCGATCGCGTCACCAAGCGCTTCGGCGAGTTCAAGGCTGTCGACGACCTGTCGCTCGGCATCTACCGGCGCGAGTTCCACGCGCTGCTCGGGCCCTCCGGCTGCGGCAAGTCCACCCTGTTGCGCATGCTCGGCGGCTTCGAAGAGCCAAGCGAGGGCGACGTGCGCCTCGACGGCCAGAGCCTGATCGGCATTCCGCCGCATCGCCGTCCGGTCAACATGATGTTCCAGAGCTACGCGCTGTTTCCCCATATGGACGTCGCCGGCAACATTGCCTTCGGCCTGAAGCAGGACGGGATGGCGAAGTCGGAGCGGGACGACCGCGTCGCCGAGATGCTGAAGCTGGTCAAGCTCGACGGCTTCGCCGCGCGCAAGCCGCAGCAATTGTCCGGCGGCCAGCAGCAGCGCGTGGCGCTCGCCCGCTCGCTGGCCAAGCGGCCGAAGGTACTGCTCCTCGACGAGCCGCTGGGCGCGCTCGACAAGAAGCTGCGCGAGGAGACCCAGTTCGAGCTGATGGATCTGCAGCAGGAAATGGGCCTGACCTTCCTGATCGTGACCCACGACCAGGAAGAGGCCATGACCATGGCCGACCGGATCTCCGTCATGGACCAGGGGCGCATCGTCCAGGTCGCCACCCCCGAGATCATCTACGAGGCGCCGGCCACGCGTTATGTGGCGGATTTCATCGGGTCGGTGAACATCCTCGGCGGAACGATCGAAAGCAGGGTCGGCGGCACGACCCGGATCGCCACCACCAGCGGCGTGATCATCGAGGCGGAGACGTCCGGCGATCTCGCCACCGGTGCCGAGGCGTTCTTCGCCATTCGGCCGGAGAAGATGCGGCTGTCGCGGCAGAAGCCGGCGGACGTGTCGATCAATGCGCTCCACGGCGAAATCTGGGACATCGCCTATCTCGGCGACATGACCCTGTTCAACGTCCGGCTGGAGAGCGGCGACATCGTGCGCGCCGCGACGCTCAATTCGGTCCGCGGGGCGTCCGAGCAGATCGGCTATGACGAGGCGGTCTGGCTGACCTTCGCGCCGGATTCCGGCATCGTCCTGGCCGGCTAGCCATGGCGGTGGAACCCCTGATCCCGGCCGACGCGCCACCGGAACCTGCACGGGACAAGCTGCGCAGCCGCGGCGCGCGGCTCTATCGCAGCCTCGTCGTCGGCGTACCCTTCGTCTGGCTGCTGGTGTTCTTCCTGGCGCCGTTCCTGATCGTCTTCAAGATCTCGCTGTCGCAGATCGCGCTGGCGCAGCCGCCCTATGTGCCGTCCTTCTCGCTGGAGAATTTGTCGACCTTCTGGGACAATCTCCAGCAGTTCACGATCGACAATTATGTCTGGCTGACGTCGGACCCGCTCTACATCAATTCCTATCTGTCGAGCCTGCAGATCGCCGGGATCGCCACGGCGATCACGCTGCTGATCGGTTATCCGCTGGCCTACGGCATCGCGCGGGCGCCGGGTGGCCTGCGGCCGGTGCTGATCCTTTTGACCATCCTGCCGTTCTGGACGAGCTTCCTGATCCGCGTCTATGCCTGGATCGGCATCCTGAAGACCGACGGGCTCCTCAACCAGTTCCTGATGTGGCTCGGCGTGATCTCCGATCCGCTGGTCATCATGAACACCAATATCGCCGTCTATATCGGCATCGTCTATTCCTACCTGCCCTTCATGGTGCTGCCGATCTACGCGTCGCTGGAGCGGATGGACTACCGCCTCATCGAGGCGGCCAACGATCTCGGCTGTCCGCCGGTCAAGGCGTTCTGGACGATCACCTTCCCGCTGTCGCGGCCGGGTGTGCTGGCCGGGATCATGCTGGTCTTCATTCCGGCAGTGGGCGAGTTCGTCATTCCCGATCTCCTCGGCGGCTCGCGCACGCTGATGATCGGCCGGACCCTGTGGAACGAGTTCTTCTCCAATCGCGACTGGCCGGTCTCCTCGGCGGTGGCGATCCTGCTCCTGATCGTGCTGGTACTACCGATCGTCTGGTTCCAGCGGGCACAGGCCAAGACAACGGGGAACGGCTGACGTGACGCGGAACTGGTCGCCCTTCAACATCGTCTCGGTCGTGTTCGGTTTCGCCTTCCTGTACCTGCCGATCCTTCTCCTGGTGATCTACTCCTTCAACGCCTCGCGGCTGGTCACGGTCTGGGCCGGTTTCTCGACCGTCTGGTACCGCGAATTGTGGAACGACCAGGCGCTGCTCGACGCGGCCTGGGTAACGCTGCGCGTGGCGCTGCTGTCGGCCAGCGTCGCGACGATCCTCGGCACGTTGGCGGCGACGACGCTGGTGCGCTTCTTCGATTTCCGCGGCCGGCTGCTCTTTGCCGGCATGGTCTATGCGCCGCTGGTCATGCCGGAGGTGATCACCGGCCTGTCGCTGCTGCTTCTGTTCGTGGCGATGGATTTCGACCGCGGCTTCTGGACCGTCACCATCGCCCACATCACCTTCTCGATGTGCTTCGTCGCGGTGGTCGTGCAGTCGCGGCTGATCAGCTTCGACCGCAGCCTCGAGGAGGCGGCGCAGGATCTCGGTTGCCCGCCATGGAAGACCTTCTTCCTGATCACCATGCCGGTGATCTGGCCGGCCGTCGCCGCCGGCTGGATGCTCGCCTTCACCCTGTCGCTGGACGACCTGGTCATCGCCAGCTTCACCTCGGGGCCGGGCGCGACAACGCTGCCGATGAAGATCTACAGCCAGGTGCGTCTGGGCGTGACGCCGAAGATCAACGCCGTCTGCACGCTGTTGATCGCCGTGGTCTCGGTCGGCGTCATCATCGCGGCGATCCTCAACAAGCGCCGCGAGGTGCAGAAGGCCCGTGACGCCCATCTGGCGGCGACCGCCGGCTGACCTGCCGGCGGTCCGGGCGGCGGTTAGACAGGCTCAGCGATTCGCGGATGCCGCGTCGGCGGTGGCGGCGGCCATGTTGGCGCCGGTGCAGTCGCAGGCTTCGCCATGCGCCGTGGTGATCGCGTCCATGGTGGCGGCGATGGCGGCGAGCATCGGGTCGTAACCGCCACGCGGCCGGTGGGCGAGATGGTCGAGCGCCTCGATATCGGCGAAGGCTTCGGTCAGGGCGCTGCGCACCAGCGCGTCGCCGATCTCCGCCGAGCGGCCGACGACCAGCGGCTGCAGCGTTTCCAGACGAGCCAGAACCGGGCGTTTCGCGCGCTCGCCGCCGATGGCGCCGGTGGTCGCCGGATCTGCCTTCGGCCGGGCGCCCGCAACCGGGTCTTCGGCCGTCTTGGCGAGGGCTGAAGGTGCGGCCAGGAAGCCGTTGGTCCGGGCAGTGTCGACCAGCATGTCGAGGACGGCCAGCCGGTCGGCATCGGTCTCAAGGGCCGGACCCGCGGTCTCGGCCATCGCCAGCGGCGGCAGCGCCGGGTCGAAATGCGGGCCGAAGGCGACGGTCTGCGCGGACCGTTCGAGGCCCTTGGACTGCCGCAGGTCGAAGACCAGCGGATGGCCGCGCAGCGGCGGCGCGAAGCGGGGCGTCGGCACCGGGCCCATGGCGACCAATGCGGCCCGGATGCTGTCCTGCGAGGCCGCGGTCTGGACGGCACGGTGACCGGCGGCCTTTGCCGGGCTGGTCGCGATGCGGTCCATGTAGCTCTTCAGCGTCTCGAGATAGGTGGCCACGCCGCTGCACAGATAGGGCGAGGGGCCCTGGCTCACATATTCGCCGAGATCGGTGACAATGCGATCGGCGATCCAGCGGTCGTTGGCGCTGCCGACCCAGCTGGCGCGGCCGCGGTTGCGGGCAATGCCGGCGGCTTCCGCCAGTGCCTTCGCCTCGGCCGAGCCACGCTTGGCGGAGGCGCGGAAGATCGGCCCGTCGGGAAGCGAATCGTCGCCCTTGAAGGCAATGGCGCGGGCCGGCTTGATCGCCGCGAAGGCGCCTGTCCGGATGGTCTGCAGGGCCGAATGATAGCGCGTCGCACAGTCCGGGCGGTCGCCCGCCCCGGCATCCGCGGCGGGCGCGGCATGGGCGGCCGCGGACAGCATCAGCGCGGCGGCGAGGGGCAGGAGCGGCCGCCAGCAGCGGGTTGCGGAAACGAGGATGAGCGGTGCGCGAAGCATGTCGGAGCGTCCGTTGCTGGCCGAGCGCGGACCCGCGGATCGCCGCCACCGGTGCCTCATACGCCTTGTCGGCGGACCGGGGAGGGCTCTACCGCGTCGTGACGCTCGGGTTGGGCCATTGCCCCTGCAGGATGAACGCAACCGGTTTCGATGTGGTGAATTCGCGCTCGGCCGAGGCGGTCTGCTGCGCATCCGCATTGTAGGTGCCGCGCAGACTGATCTCCTCGTCATGGAGGGCGACGCTGCCGACGGCAGTTAGAAGGCCGGCGCCGTTGGCGATCGCCAGATCGTCGATCCGCAGTCGCGGGCCCGCGGCCGACAGACCCAGTTCCATCGTGTCGAAGGGCACCGTCGAGCCCGCAGTCCCGGCAAGCAGCGGCCGCGCTTCGGGGGTCGCGAAGACCTGCGGATCGAGGCCCCTTATGGCGCCGCCACGGGCGCTGATCTGACCCTCCAGGCGGACATGGCGGATGATGGTCTCCCAGTCGCTGACCGGCGTCTTCATGCTGACGGAGAGATCCGAGCGGCCGCCGACGCCGAGGGTGGTGACGTCGAGGGCGCCGAGAAACGCGTCGGTGTCGATCCCGCTGAGGGTCAGGCTGCCCGTCGCCGTCGGGCGTTCGGAGGTGGAGTGGAATGTCAGGCTGGCCTGGCCGCGACCGCCGAAGACCTGCGCGTCGCCGATGTCGAGCTTGGCGATCCCGTCGTCGAGGGCGACCACCGCGGCGATCTCGGACATCGGTACATGCGCGAAATTCGCCTGCGCCGCCGACAGCCGCACGTCGAGGTCGATCTCGTCGGCAAAGGCGAGGTCGATGGGACGGTTGAAGTCGAGGACGTTGCGCGGCAATGGCGCGATGGATCGGGTGAACGGATCGAAATCCAGCGTCTGGAAGGCCAGCGTGCCCCGCACCCGTGGCTTGTCGCCGCCGAACTCGGCTTCCATCACGCCTTGGCCGCGGCTGCCGGCAATGGTGATGCGTGTATCCTGCAGATTGGCGCGACTGCCGGCCAGAAGCAGCGTGCCGTCGAGGGCGACCGGGCCGATGTCGGGCGTGTCGGGTCGCGACTCGCCGAGCCATTCGATGCTGCGGCTGAGCGACGGCGCATCGATGCGCAGCGCGCCGGAGATCGTCGCATTGCGATCGAGCGTCGCCTCGCCGTCGAAGCTGGCGGTGAGGGGCGGCGACGAGAGGGCGATCCGGACCTCGCTCGGGTCTCCGGACAGCAGCGCCTTGGGGGCGGCAAGGCGGAGATCGAGCTCACTCGGCTGGCCGTTCCAGATGAAGGCGCCGGACACGTAGATCGCCGACGTGGAGGAGGCCTGCGCCACGATCAGATTGGCGTTGCTGATGCCGGCGCGGCTGTCGCCGGCCCGCGGCCGGTATACGCCGGAACGGATTTCCAGCGTTTCCAGATCGTGAAACCGCTCGAGCAGCGTGCGCACCAAACGTCGCGGACCGTCGAGCGGGCCGCCCTGATGTGGTGCCGCCATGCCGTTGGCGGCCGGAACGAGGACCGGCTCGGCGGTCCTGGACGCTGGCTCGGTCTCGGGAAGCGGGCGCCATTCCGGCCGCACCAGGACGACGCGCGCGATCGAGGCGGTGCCGATCAGGGCGTCGACCGCATCGAGATCGGCAACGACGGTGTCGATGGTGAAGGCGTTGGCCGTGCCGATCCGCACGTGCCGTGCCACGAGCCGGGTGCGCGGCAGGAGGGAAAAGGTGACGTCGCCCTCGACCGTGACGGTCTCGCCGGTCATGGTCTGGAGCCGCGCGACAAGGTCGTCGCGCGCCGCGTCGGTATCGATCGCCAGCTGCGGGAGGGTCAGAAACGCCGTCAGAAGCAGCGTGACGAGAATGACGCCGGCAGCGGCCAGTCGCTTCGTTCCCCGCCGTCTCCCGCCGGGAGCGTCAGCCCGTTTCGCGAGCCGGTCCAGGGAGAAATTGCGCGCCACCGATTTCCTTTCAGATTTTCGAGCCGTTCTAGTCCAAGGCGTCGCGCGAAACCAGAGGGAGCGCGCCCTTACGGAACGTTCGGATGTGGATACGGGCGGTGGACGGGCGAGCGCCGGCGGCGATTTCGCCAGCGTTGCCAATGGCAAGGCGGTGTGGCACCAGCAAGGCACGATCACTGGGAGGCGGGAATGGCTGGACGGCTGCTTTGGAAACCGGACGCGGCGCGGGTGGCGCAGCATCCGTTGACGCGCTTCGCACAGGAAGCCGGCGCGCGGACCGGCCGGGACTTTGCCGATTACACGGCGCTGCACCGCTGGTCCGTCGATGACCGGGCGGCCTTCTGGGACGTTCTGTGGGATGTCACCGGTGTCGTCGGCGACAAGACCGGACCGAGCCTCGTGGCCGGTGACACGATGCGCGATGACCGGTTCTTCCCCGAAGCGCGGCTGAATTTCGCCGAGAACCTCCTGGCCCACGCCAGGGACCGGCCCGAGGCCGATGCGCTGGTTTTTCGCGGCGAGGACAAGGTGCGCCGGCGGCTGAGCTGGCGCGAACTCGAGGCGCTGGTGTCACGGCTCGCCCAAGCGTTCCGCGCCGAGGGCATCGTGGCCGGCGACCGGATCGCGGCGATGATGCCGAACATGCCCGAAACCATCGCGGCCATGCTCGCGGCGACCTCCATCGGCGCCGTCTGGTCGTCCTGCTCGCCCGATTTCGGAGAACGCGGCGTCCTCGACCGCTTCGGCCAGATCGAACCCAAGCTGCTGATCGCCTGCGACGGCTATTACTACGCCGGCAAGACCATCGAGATCGCCGACAAGCTGGCCGCCATCGCCGGCAAGCTGGGCGCTGCGAAAACCATCCTCGTGCCGTATCTCGGCAAGGCCGAGGAGGTGGCCGCAACGACGCCGGGCGGGGTTTCGCTAGACACCTTCATTGCGCCCTACGCGCCAAGGGAGATCGCCTATGAGCGGCTGCCCTTCTCGCATCCGCTGTACATCCTGTTTTCCTCCGGCACCACCGGCGTGCCCAAATGCATCGTCCATTGCGCGGGCGGGCTGCTGGTTCAGCATCTGAAGGAGCACCAGCTGCATTGCGGCGTGCGGCCGGGGGCGCGGTTCTTCTACTTCACCACCTGCGGCTGGATGATGTGGAACTGGCTGGTCACGGCGCTCGCCTCGGGCGCGACACTGCTGCTCTACGACGGCTCGCCCTTCCATCCGAAGCCAGAGGTGATCTTCGACTACATGGCCGAGGAGAAGGCCACCTTCTTCGGCACCAGCGCCAAGTTCATCGACGCCTCGCGCAAGCTCGGCCTGAAGCCGGCCGAGACCCACGATCTGTCGGCAGTCGAGGTGCTGTCCTCGACCGGCTCGCCGCTGTCGCCGGAGGGCTTCGAATATGTCTATTCCGACATCAGCCCCGATCTGCATCTCGCCTCGGTCTCCGGCGGCACCGACATCGCCGCCTGCTTCGTGATGGGCGTGCCCTGGCTGCCGGTCTATGTGGGCGAGATCCAGGGACCTGCGCTGGCGATGGCCACCGACGTCTGGAACGACGACGGCGAGCCGGTGCGCGGCGAAAAGGGCGACCTCGTCTGCACGAAGGCCTTCCCGTCTATGCCGATCGGCTTCTGGAACGATGCGGACGGCTCGCGCTATCACGACGCCTATTTCGCGCGCTTCCCGGGCATCTGGTGCCATGGCGACTTCGCCGAATGGACCGAGCATGGCGGCATGATCATCCATGGCCGCTCGGACGCCACGCTCAATCCCCAGGGCGTGCGGATCGGCACGGCCGAGATCTACAATGTCGTCGAGCAGATGGACGAGGTGATCGAGGCAATCTGCATCGGCCAGCCCTGGGACGACGACGTTCGCGTCGTGCTGTTCGTGCGCCTGGCCGAGGGGCTGACCTTGGACGAGGATCTCATCAAGCGGATCAAGAGTGTCGTGCGGGAGGGGGCGTCGCCCCGCCATGTACCGGCCAAGGTGCTGCAGGTGCAGGACATCCCGCGCACCAAATCCGGTAAGATCGTTGAACTCGCGGTGCGCGAAGTCGTCGAGGGCCGGCCGGTGAAGAACAAGGAAGCGCTCGCCAACCCGGAAGCGCTGGAGGAATTTGCCGGACGGGAAGAGCTGACGACCTGAGGCGCGAGCGTCCCAATTCTGCGATGGTCATGAAAAAGGGCGCCGGCAGCGATGCCGGCGCCCTCGTCATGTGCATGAGGCCGGATTACTGCGCCTTGGCAGCCTTGGCTTCCTCGATCGCCGCCATACAGGCTTCCTCGTCGCCCTTGGCCAGCGCCATCTCGGCCCGCTCCAGCGGCGTGCCGCTCGCGGAGGCGTCGGCGGTCATGGAGGACTCGCCCGCAGCCTGGTCGGTCCCGGTCGCGGCATTGGCCGCGGTCTCGGCACCATCCTGCTGCGACGCGCTGTCCTGACCGGACATGGCGGTGTCGCCGCTGGTCTCGCTCTCCATCGGCATGGTCGAGCCGTCCTTGGCAATCGCGCCGCCGGACGCGCCAGCGGAAGTCCCGGATTGACCGGACACGGCCGAACTCGTGGATTCAGCGCTCGCGGCGCCGCCGGTCCCGGTGCCGGTTGTGGCCGAAGCGTTCGCATCGCTCTGCAGCGGCGCCATGCTGCCGTCCTTGGTGACTTCGCCATCGCCGGTGTCGAGGCCGGCGCCGGTTTCGAAGTTCGTGGTCTTACCGTCGGCCGTGCCGGAGGCACTGGCCGAGCCGGCCATATCGCCTGCGGAGCCGGAGATGGAAGCCGTCGTCCCGGTCCCGCCGAGCATGGCGATTTCCTCGCGACAGTCGGCCGAGGCCGCGCTGATCGGCAGGGCGAGAAGGGCGGCGCTTCCGAGCAGAAGAGACATGCGTTTCATGACTTGTTTCCTCCTATTGTTGGCAACTGGCGGAGAGAACGTGAGCGCCGGGGCGCAGGTTCCGTAAGGAATGATCGTTTTTTATCATGCCGTTACGGAATTCCGTCAGGAAGCCGAAACAAATGGGAGGCACTGCGCGGCGGGCTATCCGCGCTCGGTCTCGCGCACGATCGAGCGGTTGAGGATCACCACCGGCAGGATGCCTACGAGCACGATGAGGAGGGCCGCGATGGCGCCGTCCTCGAAGGCGGCGCGCGAGGTCTGGGCATAGACGAAGGTCGCCAGCGTCTCGAAGTCGAAGGGCCGCAGGAGGATCGTCGCCGACAGCTCCTTGCTGGCATCCACGAAGACCAGCAGGAAGGCGGTCAGCAGCGCCGGCTGCATCAGCGGCAGCAGCACCTGTCGTAAAGCGCCGCCGGGGCCGCGGCCCAGGGTGCGGGCCGCCATGTCGAGATGCGGCGACAGCTTGGAAAAGCCGCTTTCCAGCGCGCCGTGGCCCATCGCCATGAAGCGCACGAAGCAGGCATAGACGATGGCGAAGCCCGATCCGGACAGAAGCAGGCCAGTGGAAATGCCGAACCATTCGCGCATTCGCGCATCGACGGCATTGTCGAAGGCGGCGAGCGGGATGAGGATGCCGATGGCCAGCACCGTGCCGGGCACCGCATAGCCGAGGGCAGCGACCCGCACGAGGCTGGCGAGACGGTTCGAGCCGGTCAGGCGGATGCCGTAGGCCATGGCGAAGCCGGCGGCCACGGTGACGACGCCGGTGGCGGCGGCGATGGACACCGTATGGCGCAGGGCCCGCCAGAGCTGCGGATCGGCGAGCTGGTCCAGCCGGTTGATCGCGAAATCGCCGAGGACGAGCAGCGGCACACCGAAGCCGGCGGCAATCGGCACGAAGCAGGCGAGCATCGCCAGCGCCGCCTTCCAGCCGGCCAGATGCTCGCGGCCGGTCTGCGGCCGGTCGGCCCGCTGGATGCTGAAGCGCTGCTGGCGCCGGGCGAAGCGTTCGACCAGCACGAGTGCGACGATGACCAGGAGCATGAACAGGGCGATCTGGGTGGCGCCGGCGAGATCGCCGCGGTTCAGCCAGGTCGAATAGACCGCGAAGGTAAGGGTGCGCACACCCAGAAACTCCACCGCGCCGATGTCGTTGACGGCTTCCATCAGCGCCAGTGCGACGCCGATGGCGATCGCCGGCCGCGCCATGGGCAACAGCACCTTGCCGAAGACCGCGGCGGGCGAGGCGCCCAGTGTGCGGGCCACGTCGCCGGCCTTGCGACCCTGCATGACGAAGACCATGCGCACCGTCAGGAAGACATAGGGGTAGAGGACCGAGGAGAGGATGACGATGGCGCCGGGCAGCGAGCGAACCTCGGGAAACCAGTAATCGCGCGAGGACTGAAAGCCGAAGACCGAGCGGATGGCGGTCTGGATCGGGCCCGCGAAATGCAGGAATTCCACGAAGCAATAGGCGGCGATGTAGGTCGGCACCGCCAGCGGCAGCACCAGCGCCCAAGAGAAGATCCGCCGGCCGGGAAACTGGAAGGTCGCCACCAGCCAGGCCGTGACGACGCCGACCGAACCGGCGAGGATCGCAATGCCCGCCATCAGGAGCAGCGTCACGCGGCTGGCTTCCGGCAGGATGGTCTCGGCCAGATGCCGCCAGTTGGCCGAGGTGCCCGACAGGGCGATGACCAGGAGCGCGATCAGCGGCAGGATCACCGTCAGCGCGACCACCGATGCGCCCACCAGATAGCCACGGTCGCGCCCCCGCCGAAGGCGGAACCGGGCCCGGATGCCGGGTCTCAGGAGCGGGGCGGTGGCGGACATGGCGGACTTGACGCGATGAGGCCCGGTCTCGCGAATACGCCTTGATGAAGGCGCGTCGCGGCCGGGCCGTATGGAGACAACGGAGCGGCGCCCGCAGCGGAAAACCCGCCCGGGCGCCGTCCTGTTAGCATGTCAGATGGGCTCAGCTCTGCGGCCCGTTGTCGTAGCCGACCTCGTCGATCATCTCGGAGGCCTTGGTGCGGAACTTGGCGATCTCGTCCAACGGCAGCGTGTCGGGCTTCAGGTCGCCGAAGGACTTCACCAGTTCGGACGCCTCGATGCCCGGCTCCAGCGGATATTCGTAGTTCAGCTCGGCGTAGATCTTCTGCGCCTCGTCGCCGGACAGGAATTCCATCAGCTTGACGGCATTGTCCCGGTTCGGCGCGTTCTTGGCCAGCGCGACGCCGGAGATGTTGACGTGGGTCAGGCCGTTCTCGAAGGTCGGCATGATCACCTTGATGGCGTCCGCCCACTCCTTCTGCTCCGGCTCCTTCTCGTTGGTCGCCATCTTGCCGACATAGTAGGTGTTGCCCAGCGCGACGTCGCATTCGCCGGCGAAGATCGCCTTGGCCTGGTCGCGGTCGCCGCCCTCGGGCCGGCGGGCGAGATTGTCGCGCAGACCCGTCACCCACTCGCGCGCCGCCTCTTCGCCGTTATGGGCAATATAGGCCGCGATCAGGGCGATGTTGTACTGGTGCTGGCCCGAACGGGTGCACAGCCGGCCCTTCCACTTGGGATCGGCCAGTTCCTCGTAGGTCAGCGCATCGGCATCGACGCGCTCCTTGGAAGCGTAGACGACGCGGCCGCGGGCGGTGAGGCCGAACCATTCCTTCTCGCTGTCGCGATAGGCTTCCGGAATGTTCTTCTCGAGGATCTCGTCCTCGACCGGCTGGACGACGCCGGCCTGCTTGGCGGCGTCGAGGCGGCCGATGTCGACGGTCATGATCACGTCGGCCGGCGAATTGGCGCCCTCGGCCGCGATCCGCTCTTCCAGGCCCTTGTCGATAAAGATCGTCGCGGTGGTGAGGCCGCTCTCCTCGGTGAAGGCGTCGAGCAGCGGCTGGATCAGCTCGGGCTGGCGCGAGGTGTAGATGTTGACGTCGGCGGCGCTGGCGACAGCCGGCGCGAAGGCCGCGGCCAGAACGGCCGTCGACAGGGCGAGGCGGCGGGAGATGCTGGGCATCATGAAAATCTCTTCCCATGCTGCGCGATGCCGAAAGCCGGCGAACGCGACGTTGACAGGCAGGCGATCCGGAGATCGTTGAATGGCGATGGCCGCTAAATCTTGCGGCAGCCACTCACCTATGCCGGATGGCGCCGGCCAGCGCAACACCCTGCCGATCGATAGGCCAGTAAAATCAATGTATTAGAAGAATTCTAAACTAGGCTGTCGGCGGTGGCCCGGTTCCGGCCGCCGGTCGCGGAGGCGTCAGTCGGTCAGAACCCGCTGGGGCGGAAACGAAATTTCCACCAGCGTGCCTTCGCCCGGCGTCGAGGACATGGCGAAGCCGGCGCGGTTGGCTTCGGCCAGCGCCTTGGTCAGCGGCAGGCCGAGACCGGTCCCTTCGCCGCGTCGCCGGTTGCCCGGATTGACCTGCTGGAACGGCATCATCGCAATCTCGATCTCGTCCTCGCTCATGCCGATGCCGCTGTCGCGGAAGCGCACCACCACGTCGCCCTCGGGCGAATAGCTGGTCGAGACGATGATCTGCCCGCCGGCCGGGGTGAAGCGCACCGCGTTGGAGACGAGATTGAGGGCGATCTGCCGCATCGAACGGCGGTCGGCGACGACCGGCGGCACCGAGGAGGGCAGGTTGGAGCGCACGATGACCTGCTCGCGATTGGCCTGCGGCTGCATCAGCGCGACGACCTCGCCGATCACCTCGTTCAGCGACACCGCCTCGAAGGCGAGTTCGAGCTTGCCGGCCTCGATCTTGGAGATGTCGAGGAGGTCGTTGACAAGATCGAGCACGTGATGGCCCGACCGCTTGATGTCGTCGAGATATTCCAGATAGCGCTCGTTGCCGATGGGGCCGAAGCACTCGGTGGCGATGACGTCGGCGAAGCCGATGATGGCGTTGAGCGGCGTGCGCAGTTCGTGGCTGACATTGGCCAGGAACTGGCTCTTCTGCAGGCTGGCCGCCTCGGCCTCGCTGCGCGCCTTGATCAGTTCCTGCTCGACGCGCTTGGCTCTCGAGATGTCGCGGATGACGGCGCACCAGCCGCGCTCTTCCGGAAGCCGGCCGAAGCTGACCGACAGGGGCACGAAGCCGCCCTCGGCGACGCGGCCGATGACTTCGCGTCCCTCGTCGCGCGGCGCCGTGGCGCCGGCGGTGCGCAGCGTCTCGATGTGCTCCAGCGTCGGTTTCTGGCTTTCATGAGCGAGCAGCGTGACGAACGGCCGGCCGGCCGCATCGTCCGCACCGATCCCGAACAGGGCATGCGCCGCCCGGTTCATGGAGCGGATCATCCCCTCCCGATCGACCAGGACGACCCCGTCGGTGGCCGCCGACAGCACCGCCTGCAGCTCTTCCACTTCGGCAACCAGGCCGGCGTCCGTCTCGGCCGCGTCGGCCTGCGGCGGAGCGTCCGGCTCGGAACGCAGCGCCGCGGCGCTGAGGCTGGGCGAGGCGAAGAAGGACATGACCAGACAGGAGCGGCCGGCGATGGTGGAGCGCTGCATGTGGCTGCGCGCCGCCAGCGTCTCGCCGGTGACCCGGCGGATCGCGACCTCGCCCGAACCCGCCGCACGGTCGTCGCCGTCGAACAGGCGGGCGAGACCGCCGGCCTCGGCAAGGGCGGGGATGTCGTCATAGCCGGTCAGGTCGAAGAATTCGCGATTGCCGTAGACCAGGGTCTCGCGGATCTGGACGAGAACCGGCAGCGGCAGGCAGCCATAGACGGTGGCGAGATCGGACAGAAGCTGGGCGTGATCGGGCAGTTCGGGCTCGTCCGGCTCGTCGTCCTCTGCGTCGACCGGGTGGGCCGGTTCGTCCGCGCCGTCGGTAACGATGGGCTCCGCGGCCGCGTCCTCGGCGCGCTGGGCCGAGGCTTCGACGGGTGCGGTCGGAGCTGGCTCGTCGTCGTCCGCCTGCGCGGCGACGTCCGGCAGGGACGGCTGTTCGGCCGGCGCGATTCCGCGCGGCGCGTCGGGCAGCGGCGTGGACGCGTCCGCGTCCTCCTGCTCGGGCGCACTGGCGGCATCGTGGGACTGATCGCCGGAATCGGCGTTCAACGCCGCGTCCTCGGTCTCGGCAGTCGGCGCGTCATCGTCGCCTGCAGCGATTGCGTCGGGTGCGTCGATCGTCTCGAGATCGTCATTCGAATCCGAGGCAGCTTCGATGGGCTCGGCGTCGCGGGCCTCGTCCTCGAATTCGCCGATCCGGCGGCTGGCGGTACGGATCGCGCCTTCCAGCCCACCGATGCGATCGTCATCGCCGAGGGTTTCGCCGATGGCGCGGAACGCCGCCTCCTCGGACTGGCTGAGATGGCTGTCCTTGGAGCGCCGGCGCTCCTCGAGACGAATGATCTTCTCGGCGCGGTCGCCGGTCTCCGGCGTCGGTCGGGCGTCGGGATCGCGGCGCCCGAAGGGTGCCGGCGGCTCCTCCGCCGAGATGCGCTTCAGGAGAGCCCGGGCCCCGCCCTCCAGCGTCAGATCCTGTCGCTCCTGCGCAGCCTCTTCGACGCGCTCTTCCTGCGCCACCGCAACGGGTGCCTCGACCGCGTCGGCAAGGCGCACGATCCCGAAGCCGCGGAAACCATCGAAACTGCGGTCGCGGGCATAGACGGGCAGGGCGGCCAGTTCGACCGGGACGCGCCGGGGCGAATTCTCCACCGGCCATTCCAGCGTCCGCCCGGACCAGGTGTCACGCTTGGCCAGCAGCCGGCGAATGTCGCCATCCGCATCGAGCCCGTATTCTTCCGCGACCTCCTCGAAGCGGCGGTCGATCACGTCGGCAAAGCGCGGCCCGACGGCGGCGGCGAATTCCGGCGAGAGCGAGCGGAAGCGGCCTTCGCTGTCGATGCGCCAGACGAAGCGCACGGGCGCAACGTCGAAACGCGGCTCGAAGGCGGCGCCAGAACCATCTGCTGCGCTCCCGGTGTCGGGGTAGGAGCGGAAATCCGAGGCCAGCACCGGCCGCGTCCCGCGGGGGGCGGGTGGGCTGTCAGCCTGGCTTGGCGCCGCAACCGCGTCGGCCGTGTCGTCTTCGGTGTTGGGAATGGCCGGCGCCGCGGCGTCGGGCGCATCAATAGCCACAGCCTCGGAGTGGGGCTCGGCCGCCATCGGGGCCGACTCCGTAACCTCCGCCTCCACAGCACCCGGCTCCTCGGCTGCAGGCGCCAGCGTCTCTGGCGTTTCCTCGGCCTCGGTCGGTGTGCCGCTCTCGCGCTCGTCGGTCGGCGGCGTCGGCGCGGGGCCCCAGATGGAGCGCATGCGGCGGGGCTCGGACGGGGCTGCGTCCGCCGGGCGGTCGATGGACCCGCTATGGCCGGAGCGCGCGCCGTAGGGCTGCTGCGGGCCGGGGCCGGGCGTCTCGGCGGGCGTCGCCATACGATCGTCGCCGGATGGCATGGATTCGCTTTCTCCGGGAGACCCGGATTGTTCGGCCTGTTCGGCGGCTTGCGTGCGCTCCGCGTCGGCTGCGCCGGTGTTGCGGAAGTACCAGCGCTGCAGGATCGCGCTCATGCCGATCTTGCGGTCGTGCTCGGGAGGCTGGAGTTCGCGCTCCGGTGCGGTGGCCTCCGGCGCGTCGGCGACCGGCTGGATCATCTTGTCGGCGTCGGTGGACGAAGCGTCGGAAGCCGAAGCCTCGGACGGGCTTTGCGTCCAGGCCAGAACATGGTCGCCGGCAAGGCGCGCGACGACGGTGCTGCTCCCGTCGCTCGCTGCAATAGTGCGGTGGTCGTCCGCCGATGCGAGGAATTCGGCGATCTGCGACGCGTCGATGTCGATATTTGCCGCCTCGCTTCCGGCCGCGGCGACGTCACCGCTGGCCGAGAGAACAGCCGCGTCCGTCATGCCGCTTTCCACCAGGAGGTCGCGGGCGGTCTCTGCCGCGCTTCGAGGCGTCGCGGACGGATCGGCGATCGTTACCAGCACGGCCTCGCCGAAGGTCTCGTCGGTAATCGTGACGAGTTCGGCGTTCAGCGGCCGGCCCAGCCCGGCCCGTGCCGGCGAGGTGACGCGCGCTTTTGCCGAGCCGGTGCGGGCGAGCATGCGGCCGGAGGCACGGATCTGGCGGATGATGGCGGAATTCGGCGTGGCGTCGGAGGATTGCGGCCCGGCCGCGGACAGGCCCAGCAGCTCGGCCGCGGTGGTGTTCACCCACAGGAGACGGGTCAGGTCGGACGTGAAGACAGCAAGCGGCATGCCCGCGTCACTCGCCTCGCGCAGCGTCCGATGGGCCATGATCGCCACTGCGATTGGCACCGTTGATGTCGCCATAAGCAACGCTTCCAAACATTCTTCACGCTCATATGTTGAGTCGTGAGGGACGGTTCCAGAGCCGATCTTAAGAATGGATTCATAATAGCCGGCTTCCGACGAATCCAGATTCTTCCGGCTTGCGGGGCGAGGAGTTGCGATTGAGGGTTAACGAGTGGGCAGTTTGCGGAATATCCGGACGCTGAATGTTGCACTGCACAAAAATAGTGATTAAGTAAAAGGCAGTCGCAGGCGTTTTGGGACGCAGCGGCCAAATGATAGTTACCCAGATAGAGGAGACACCCAGATGGCCGACGCCAAGAATTCCCAGGATCCTTTCGCCATGCCGAACCCGCAGATGATGGGCATGGATCCCTCGCAGATGAACGAGACCTTCCGCGCCATGACGCAGAAGTCGATGGAGCAGTCCAAGGAAGCCTACAGCCGCATGAAGTCGGCGGCCGACGAGGCGACCAAGGCACTGGAATCGACCATGGAGAACGCCCATCAGGGTTCGCTCCAGCTGTCGAAGAAGGCCATCGACGCGATGCGCTCGAACGCCGAGGCCGGCTTCCAGCATCTCGACAAGATGATGTCCGCCAAGTCCTTCGCCGAAGTGATCGAGATGCAGACGGCCTATGTCCGCAAGCAGATCGAGATGGCGACGGATCAGTCCAAGGACATGCAGGCGCTGACCCAGTCGGTCGCCAAGGACATGATGAAGCCGGGCCGCGATGCCTTCGAGAAAGCCTCGAAGAACGCCCGCTGATTCTTCGCCATGGGCCGGCGGGGCATCTGCCTTCCGCCGGCTGAGCGATGAGGCCGGGCATTGCCCCGGCGACAGGCGCCCGACGTCTTCATAGGCCCGGGCGTTCTCTGATGCCTGCCCCGCGGCCACATGCGGGGTCAGGAAAGCCGGTCTGTCCCATTGGCGAAAGCCGATGACGGACTTTTCCGGCCTTCGCTCGGATCCGGGCTTGCACCGCGGGGCGAAAGATTTTATCTCGTCACTGCGCGGGCGAAATCCCGTTGTGCGGTTGTAGCTCAGTTGGTTAGAGCGTCGGATTGTGGCTCCGGAGGTCGGTGGTTCGAGACCACCCAACCGTACCATCTGCCTTTCGAGGCATCGTTTCCCTTGATAAAATCAGACTGGCCCCGGACTCGATACGAAAGTGCGGGGATGGTGCGTCCATGCCGGCGTTCGCTCAGGTCGTGAATCGATCCCGGTCGCCAAGCGATCGCTGATGCGCTGAGCAGGAGCGGAGCGTCCCGCAGCGCCCCCCAAACACCTATCGATCCGGTCAGAGCCGCGCTGGCGTTCGCGTCTCGGTGCGCCGATCGACCTGACGCCATGAGCGTATCGGCTGATCGTCACAGCTTCGCGGAGACCGGTGGCGCCTCGAACGGGGACGCCAGCAGAGGGTACACACCTCGGCGTGTACCCTCTGCAAAAGCTGACGCGGTGTACGACGCCGGATAATCCGTGTCAGAACTCCTCCCAGTCGTCGGTATGTGGCTTCGGCGAACGGGCGGCGCCGCCGGAACCGGTGGTGCGCAACTGGGCGACGGGTGCAGCCTTGCCGCTGACGGAGGGCTTGGCCCGGCCGGCTGGCGAAGCGGACGCTTCTGTGCCGATGCGGAACCGCGCCATGGCGGCTGCGAGTTCCTCGGTTTCGTTGGTCAGCGTCTGGCTGGCCGCGGTCGCCTCTTCCACCATCGCAGCGTTCTGCTGGGTGATCTTGTCCATCTGGTCGGCCGCACCGGAGACTTCGCGCAGGCTCGTCGCCTGTTCGCGAGCACTCGAGGCAATGGTCGAGATGACCTCGGCCATGGCGCTGACTTCCGAGACGATCTCCTCCAGCGACTTGCCGGAGGCGGTGACCAGTTCGACGCCGGTGCCGACCTGCTCGCGGGACGTGGCGATCAGGGTCTTGATCTCCTTGGCGGCTTCCGCCGAGCGCTGGGCGAGGCCGCGCACTTCCTGGGCGACGACCGCAAAGCCCTTGCCCGCCTCGCCGGCCCGCGCCGCCTCGACGCCGGCATTCAGGGCCAGGAGGTTGGTCTGGAAGGCAATCTCGTCGATGACCGAGATGATCGAGTTGATCTTCTCCGAAGACTGCTCGATCTGGCCCATGGCCGCGACCGCCTTGCCGACGACCTCGCCGCCCTTCTGGGCCTTCTCACGCGCACCGGACGCCACCTGCTGGGCCTTGCCGGCACCTTCGGCGGTCTCGTTGACCGCCTGGGTCACTTCGCCCAGCGCCGCGACAGTCTCTTCGAGGCTCGCCGCCTGCTGCTCGGTGCGATGGGCGAGATCGTTCGACGCGGTGTTGATCTCGCCGAGACCGGTGCGGATCGAGGCGATCGAGGTCGCGACGTCGCCGACAGCGGTTTCGAGCTGGGCGACGGCGTTGTTGTAGTCCGCGGCCATGCCGGCAAAATCGCCGGGCAGGCTTTGGTCGACCCGCGCACGAAGGTCACCGTCCTGCAGATGCTTGAAGGCCGCAGCGAACGCCTTCAGCGCTGCCTTCTGCTCTTTGTCGGCTTCGACCTTCGCATCGGCCACGGCCTTTCTCTCGGCTTCCAGCGTCTCCAGATAGACCGAAATGGCGTAGTCCATGTCCATGAGGGCCGCCTTCGCGACCACCGCGAGTTCGCGCGATAGCTGTTCAGACCCTCGGCGGCCGAAACGCGACGGCCATCGCCGTTCGACGATCTGGCCGATCAATTGTTCGAGGATCAGGGCGTAGCCGCCGATATACCAGCGCGGTTCCAATCCCAGACGGGCATGGACCTTACCGACTTCCGAAACGCCCCGCACATAGGTCTCGTCGAACGCGCCCTGGGCGATGATGTCCCAATGGCGCATCTGACGCTGCTTGGCAGACGCGATATGGCGCTCGTCTGCAAAGAAACGCCGTGTGTGCGCATTCGTGCTCGCCTTCTTGTAGAAATGGTCGAGCGCCGTTCCGATCGATGCGGCAATGGTCGTTCGCAGTTCGGCGAGGAGCCCGCGCGACTCCGCATCGATGCCGATAAAGTCGAGCCGCTCGCGGAGCGTCTTCATCTCGTTGGATTCACTCATCTGGAGTCACCACTTGGATTTCCGGTTGATTGCCCACGGGGTCGGTCCCTGCGGGGCATAGAAAAGAGCGCATGCCTATCGGCTGCGGTTTCCGCACAGATCTGATCGTGAACCGCGATTGCTTGTTGGCGACACTGAACCCACCTCGACCTCGTCAGAACGTTATCGGTCTAGCCGCTGACTTCTTAGTATTGCGTAAACCACGTTCGGCATTGGGTGGGGGCTTGGCTTGCCGGCAGGACCGTGAGCGCGGGCAACGGGCAGCAGCCTGGCTGCGCCATCCCGATACAGCGGATTGCGCGCATCCCGCCGCGACGATCGCCACGATCTGGCACCCGACGCGTGTAGGTCTTCCCGCCACCGGGGCGCTCAAGGTTGGGTGACGCGGGCAACCTCTGCGTGGCAGGGCATCGTCTTGTTCACCCTGCCAATTGATGGCGGCGAGAGTGCGTGCGCCTATCCGGCCCGGGCTGCACGCCCGGCGGAATTTGCTTCCCGCGCCGCCTGCTGCAGGCGGTAGAAGCAGCAGAAGCCGAAGCCTGCCGCGACCAGCATGAAGGATTCGCCGATCGCCAGCCGGTTGTTGGAATTGGTCAGCATGGTCAGCGCGAAGAACGCCGTCGCCGTCACGTAGAGCGCCAGCGCCGATGACGGGATCAGGCCGCGGGCGCGGCAGGCAAAGGCCTGCCGGAGGCTCCACGCCATGAGAACGGCGTAGAAGGCGAGGCCGACGAGGCCGTAGCGCACGGCCACCTCCAGATAGCCATTGTGCATCAGCTGGTAGCCGACGCCCGCGTAGCTGGTCGTCTCCCAGAGCGCCTCCCAGGCGATCCCGGTTCCCAGGACGATGTTCGTGCGCCAGATCTCCCAGCCATTCATCCAGATCATCAGCCGCTCGTGGAGACTGAACGGGACGTTGCCCGAGGCGATCAGCGCATCCACCGCGGCAAGCGGATCGCCGCTGCCGGTCGCCCCGGCGACGAACGCGACGGCGGTGGCGATGTTCGGCGCGATCAGGGCCGAGATTTCCGGATAGAACAGCACCGACGGGATCGCCGCGGCGACCATGACCGCGGCCAGGAGCAGCCAGTGCCGCAATTGCGTGCGCTCGGTGAAGACCATGGCGAACAGGACCGGCAGGGCACCCAGCAGCGCCAGCCAGACGCCCTTGGAAAACGCGCCGGCAATGCCGAGAAAGCACAGGCCGGCGACGATGACGCAAAGGGCGATGCCGCCGATCCGCAGGCCCCGGTGGTGCGGTCCCGGCCGCGCGAGATAGAGGCCGAAGCAGATGGCGGCCAGCGCGATCAGGCCGGCGCCGACCGAGGCATGGATGGGATTGCCGTGGAAGAGCAGCGGCGCGCGATCGCCCGACAGCATCGTCTGTGGCTCGAGGCTCGCCAGAAGGGCGACGAGGCTGATCACCAGGAACCCCCAGGCCGTCGCCGGCATCCGCTGCCAGTTCAAAAAGAAGGCGTAGCCCAGCGTCGGGTAGACCAGCGGGAAGAGATAGATCCCCTCGGCCGAGCCTCCCGCCATGTAGGGTGTCATCACGAAGACGGCGGCATTGCGCAGGAGGATGTAGACCACCCAGGCGATGCACAGCCAGCCCATGATCCCGATTGCCGGCCGCTGGTCGGTTCTGACGAAGGTGACAAGGGCCTGCAGCAGGAGAAACGGCGCGCAATAGCGATAGAGGTCGCTCTCCACCCAGACGGCCGAGACCAGGCCGAGCATCAGGAGAACCGCGAGGGTTGGCATCGCCGCCTGCGCTGCCCGTGTCAGGCCGTCGCTCATCTCAAGGCGTAGGCCGCGCGGCGCACATAATCCACGGCGCGGAAGAGGAGGGTGGGCGTGCGCTGAAAGAGGGGGATCTTCGAGCTCTTGTAGTCGGAACTCCTACTGGTGGTGATGGTCGAGCCGCGGCTCAGCTTGCTGAAGCCGATGACCTTGCGCGGAACCGTGTAGATCCTTGCGTTCAGCGCCCAGCCCCGCTCGAAGGCGATGTCCCAGGGAAGCCACATGGTCTGGAGGGCATCATGCAGGATCCGGGCGCCCTCGCGGGTGACGGCGTAGCAGGCGGCCGATCCCTGCGGGCCGTGAACGCAACGTCCGAATTTCCCGATGCCCTCGCCACCATGGGAGACGAAGCCGCGGATGCGATGATTGGCGAGCTTGAGGACGTGCAGGTCCGACTTCTGTTCGAGGATGGCGGCGACGGCGGCAGGCGTCTCGGGCTTCAGGACAATGTCGTCCTCGCAGATCACGGCGACCGCTTCGCCGGAATCGATTACCGCCTGCAGGGCCGCGAGGTGGCTGCGATAGCAGCCATACTCGCCCGGAAGGATGATCCGTCCGTGGCTGCGCCGGAAGCGGTCGTGATCGACGTTGCGCCATTCGGCCACCGGAATGGCCGCGCCGTCGGTGCCGGGAACCCGGGTGACGTCGACGCCGACCTCGGCAGCCGACTGGCCGATCTCGTGCCATCGCTCGGTCGACCGGTCGAGATTGATAACGAAAAACCGCAGTGCCTTCGCCTCGATTGTATGCTGGGACCGCATCCGGTGGATCGCATCCGACCGACTGCCGGGTCCCGTGCCGCTTCAGCGTGTGTTCCGTGCTAGCGCGAAAAGGTGTTGGAACCGTTTGCCGCCGCGCCGCAAGCCTCGCGGCGTGGAAAAGCAGATTCAGGCTGATGAATCCAGAGCCGCAGCGCCCGACCCGGCGGCGTCCTGTTCCTCGGGCCGTTGTTCCGCCAAGCGCTCCGGCCCGGCCTCAGAACAGCGTGCCCTGATCCTCTTCGGCGGCTTTCGCGGCCGGACGTCGCTTCGCCCGCGGTTTCGGCGGTTCCGTTTCCGCGGTCTCTGCCGCCGCATCACCCGCGGGGGCAACACGGGCACTGGGCTCGCCGGTCGCCACCGCGCCGCGACGCTGGTCATGGGCGAACTGCACCTCGAAGGCCATGCCCGGCTCCAGCCCCGACGCCCGCACGATCGGCTCGCCGTCCGGTCCGCGCACGATGGTGTAGCCGCGCTCCAGCACCCGCATCGGGTTGAGACTGTCGGCGACCCGCCATGCGGAGGCGAGGGCCTGGCGCCTTCCGGTCGCGGCCAGGGCCTGTGCGGCGGTCAGCCGCTCGCCGAGCGTGCCGAGACGCAGGCGCGCGGCCTCCGCCCGGGCATTGATCCGGTGCGGCTGCAGGTCGGCGGCAATGCGCTCGAAACGCTGGCGCTTGCGCTGCACGAGCCCGGTTACGGCATGGGCCGCATGGCTCTGGTGATGGCGCAGATCGGCGCGCTTTTCGCGCAGCAGCGCCTCGAGGCTGGAGGGCGCCAGCCGCGTCGCGACCTCGCCATAGGCCCGGCGCTTTTCCGACAGGTTCACCCGCAGGCACTGGCCGAGCGAGGTCGATGCCTCGTCCAGCCGGCGGCGCGGCAGCGCCAGCAGCATGTCGGGCGAGGGCAGGGCGCGGGCGGTGGCGGCGACGGCCCGGCGGTCCTGGTCGAGCCTTCGGGAGATCGCGCCCGAATGGCGGGCGGCGAGCGCGGCGACCGCAGCGACGAGATCGGCGCGCACGGGCACCGCCATCTCGGCGGCACCGGTCGGCGTCGGCGCGCGCATGTCGGCGGCATGGTCGATCAGCGTCCAGTCGGTCTCGTGGCCGACGGCCGAAATCAGCGGGATCGCCGAGGCTGCAGCGGCGCGCACCACCACCTCGTCATTGAAGCCCCAGAGATCCTCCAGGCTGCCGCCGCCGCGCGCGACGATGATCAGGTCCGGTCGGGCGATGGCTCCGCCTTCGGGGAAGGTGTTGAAGCCCTCGATCGCGCGGGCGACCTCCTCGCCGGAGGTTTCGCCCTGCACCCGCACCGGCCAGACGAGGAGATGCACCGGAAAGCGGTCGGCAATGCGGTGGTGGATGTCGCGGATGACGGCGCCGGTCGGAGAGGTGACGACGCCGATGACGCGGGGCATGAAGGGCAGCGGCCGCTTGCGCTCGGCGGCGAACAGGCCTTCGGCTTCGAGCTTGCGCCGGCGTTCGTTGAGCAGCGCCATCAGCGCGCCGGCGCCGGCCGGCTCGATCTGCTCGATGACGATCTGGTATTTCGACGAGCCCGGATAGGTGGTCAGCTTGCCGGTGGCGACGACCTCCAGCCCTTCCTCGGGCTTGAAGGCGAGCTTGGAAAAGGCGGTGCGCCAGATCACGGCATCGATGCGGGCGCGGTCGTCCTTCAGCGAGAAATAGGCGTGGCCGGACGAATGCGGACCGCGATAGCCGGAGACCTCGCCGCGCAGGCGGACATGACCGAAGCGCTCTTCCACGGTCCGCTTCAGTGCGCCGGAGATTTCCGAGACGCTGTATTCGGCGACGTTCGACATGGGGGCGGATTCGGGGCTGCGGCTCATGCCTCCAGTGTCAGGACCACGGCGCCCGGGTCAAGCGAATGTGCCGAGAATGCCGGATGCCAAGCCTGGCTGACCACCCCGATGCGCTTTGACCCAGGGGCAGGTCGGGTGTCAGGGTCGTCTGACGATCTGGCCGATTGGGAGCGCATGATGGAACGGCCCGGTGCGACGGAGCGGCGGCGGCGCCATGTGCGCCCGGCCGTCTTCTCCCTGATTCTCTTCATTCTCCTGGCGGTGTCGCTGCTGGTGGTGCCGGCCTCTGGGCAGGACATGATGCGCGGCCTCGACCTGACCTCGCCGCGCATGACCGAAGCCGCGATGACCCGGGCCGAGGTCGAGGCGCTGCTGGCCAGGGCGACGAAAGCCGAGCCCGCCGATCTCAGCCGGGCCGAACTGAACGGCCTCGATCTCTCCAGGCTCGATCTTGCCGGCGCCGACCTGACCAGCGCCTATCTCAACGGCACGGATCTCTCGAACGCCGGTCTCGCCGGGGCCAAGCTCGATCAGGCCTGGGGACTTGGGGCGAACTTCACCGGGGCGGATCTGTCCGGCGCCAGCCTGTTCCAGTCGCAGATGCAGGACGCGACATTCGATGGTGCCGATCTGTCGGCGGCACGGATCGCCGGCGATTTCAGTCGCGCCTCCTTCGTGCGGGCGAACATGAGCGGTGCGGATTTTTCCGCCGACATGCGCAACCAGTCGATGGGCCTGATGCGCGGCGTCCTCAACTCCGCCGATCTGACCGGTGCTGACCTTTCCGGCGCCAATCTGTCGCGCGCCGCGGCCGAGTTCGCCGACTTCACCGACGCCGATCTATCGGGCGCGGATCTGACGCGTTTCGAAGCCTCGGGCGCCGACTTCAACGGCACGATGGTCGAAGGCGCCGATTTTGCCGATGCCGAACTGCAATCGGCCAAGCTCGGCGACATTCGCGGCACGGCGAAGAATCTGCGCCGCTAGGCGGCCCGGTTCGCGCCGTGCTGCTTTGCCGTCAGCCGGCGACCTTCAACCGGCCGTTCCCCAGCGCCGGACGCATGGGGCGCAGTTCCGGCAGGCGTGACGGGCGGGCCTTGCCGTCGGGCGGCGACAGATTGGCGAGGCTCTCGCGGATATGCTCGACCAGCGCGGTGATCACCGGTCCGTCGGCATTGCGCGACTTCACGACACCGATCTCGGTGTCGAGCAGGGTCGGAAAGCCCTCATATTCGCCCAGCACCCGCATGCCGGGTCGCAGCGCGCATTCGGGCAGCACGCTGACCGCCAGGCCGGAGAGGACGGCCGAGGTGACGATCTGCGCCGACCAGGAGGTGAACAGCACCTTGTAGCGCCGGCCGATCCGGCCGAGGGCTTCGCAGCCCTCGCGGCGCCAGACGCAGTCCGGCCGGCCGAGCGCCAGGGGCAGGATCTCCTCATTGTGGGTGTCGTGGGAGGCCGAGGTGACGAAGTGCAGCGGCTCGCGGCGCACGATCTCCGGCAGCGACGCACCGGGATAGCAGTCCGACACCAGCGCCACGTCGAGGCGGCCCTTGTCGATGTGCTCGGCCAGGTTCGACGAGGGTTCGCAGGCGATCTGCAGTTCCACCAGCGGGTTCGAACGCGAGAACCGCGCGAGGATTTCCGGCAGGAAGCGCTCGGCATAATCGTCCGGCAGGCCGATCCGGACATGACCCTGCATGGCCTCGTCGTCAAAGGCCGACAGGGTTTCCTGGCTCAGCGCCAGCATGCGCCTTGCATAGGTCAGCAGCCGGGCGCCTTCGCTGGTGATGCGAATGGTGCGGCCGTTGCGCTCGAACAGGCTGACGCCGAGGCGCTCTTCCAGCCGCCGCATCTGCATCGACACGGCCGACTGGGTCTTGAACACGTCGTCCGCCGCACGGGTGAAGCTGCCGGCGTCGACGATGGCGACGAAGGTGCGCAGATGATCGAGATCGAGGGGCGTGCTCATGGCTTTTCCCATCACCGAAGATGATGGCTGAGATTATTAACATTCGTTGGTCTGATCAATAGCGGGCGCATATCTTCGTGGCTGTCAGGAAGAACTTGGGAGCGCCGGTCCGTCGCATGCGGAGGGCCTCCCGCCTTTTTCCCGATCCCCCGATGGCACGAAAGGAGACACGGCCATGGCGATCACAACGAAGACGCGGCTCAGCCCGACCCTTGCTCACCCGGCGCAGGCAGCCAAGCTGTTCGTCGTGGCGGCGCGTGCGATCGTCAAAACCATGCTCAATCGTCGCAAGGTCCGCGCGATGAGCGAGATGTCCGACTACATGCTGAAGGACATCGGCCTCCGGCGGGACGATATTCACGAGGCGCTGCACACCGACTGGCGCGAGGACCCGACGTGGCGGCTGGCGGTCGCGGCCGCGCGGCGCCGTCGCGGCGGCTACGACTGGGAATAGGGCCAAGCCCCGCCCGATATTCTTCGAGACATTCACGCGGCGGCCGGCCAGTCCGGTCGCCGCGTTTTGCGTTCAGCCCGCAGTGCCGGCGGGCGAGGATCAGCCCTCGGTCGGCCTGGCCGGTGCCTGGTCGGTTGCCATCATCAGGAGCTTGTCGATGCGGTGCCCGTCCATGTCGACCACCTCGATGCGCCAGCCCTTCCACTGGAAGTGTTCGCCGACCTCGGGGATATGGCCCAGCCGGTCCAGCACCAGCCCGGCCATGGTCTCGTAATCCCGCTTCTTGGGGAATTCGAGCTCCGGGATGGCGCTCTCCAGAAGATGGATCGGGATCGCGGCGTCGATCAGGCGCGAGCCGTCCTCGCGCTCGACGACATGCGGATCGTGGTCGTCGCCCTCGGGCAGCGAGCCGGCGATGGCGGCGAGAATGTCGGTCGGCGTGGCGACGCCTTCGAAGGAGCCATATTCGTCGAGGACAATGGCCATGTGGATCTGCGCGGCGCGGAAGCGCTCCAGAAGCTGCAGGATCGGCATCGTCTCGTGGACATAGAGCGGCTCGCGCATCACCGAGGCGACATCGACCGTGCCGGTCTCCTGCTGCTGTTCCAGCATGTCCTTGGTCTGCACGACGCCGACCACGTCGTCGGTCTCCGTGTCGATCACCGGATAGCGGGAATGATTGGCCTCCAGGATCTTCTCGAAGACCGCCTCGGGACCATCGTCCACCGCCACCCACACGACGCCCGGCCGCGGCACCATGATCGAGCGCACATTGCGGTCGGCCATGCGGATCACGCCCTCAAGAAGCTCGCGCTCCTTCGGCTTGAAGACGCCGATCTGCGTGCCCTCGGCGATCATCGCGCGCACGTCTTCCTCGGTGACGCCATCGTCGCGCTCGCCATCGCTGAAGATACTGGTGATGGCGTTGGTCGAGACCCGCAGGAGCCAGACGATGGGGGCGCCGACCTTGGCGATGACCGCCATGATCGGGGCGACCTTGATGGCGATCGCCTCGGCCCGGCTGAGGGCGAAGCGCTTGGGCGCCAGTTCGCCGACCACCAGCGACAGATAGGTGATGACCATGACCACGGCGACGAAGGCGACGGTACCGGCATAGGGGCCGATCAGCGGCCAGTCCTCGATGATCCCGGCCAGGGGCCCGGCAAAGGTCGAACCGCCGAAGGCGCCGGCGAAGATGCCGACGAGGGTGATGCCGATCTGGACGGTCGACAGGAAGCCGGTCGGATCCTCGATCAGCTTGAGGGCGCTGGCGGCGCCGCGCCGGCCCTCGTCGCGCATCTGCTCGACACGCGATTTTCGTGCCGAGACGACGGCGAGCTCCGACATGGCGAAGAAGCCGTTGATGAGAACCAGGAGGACGATGATGAAGGCGTAGAAGATGAGCAAGGAGATGGCCGTGTTGTCGGGGCGGGCCGCCGGGTGGGCGGCCCTGGACGCTGTGACCTAGCGCGCCGCGGCGCGAGGGAAACGCAGCGCCCGGCTCGGCCCTCCCGCTGGTTAGGTCTTGCGGCTGTCCCCGGAGGCCGGTCCGTCGCTGGCGTCGTCGGCGGGTTTTTCCGATCCGGTGCCCTGGAACAGATCGAGCATCTGCCGCGCGAACTCTTCCTGCATGGTCATGCCGGCCCGGGCGAGATCGTCGAAGCCACCCGCCGCCTTGTCCGCCGCCTCGGCCTCATTCGTGGTTTCGGACGCCGGTTCCGGTGCGGGCGTTCGGGCCTCGGGTTCCGCGGGCTGCTGCGAGCCTGCGCTGCCGCTCGTATCCGCGCCCGACATGCCGCGGGCGAAATGCGCCATCATGGCGTCGAAGGGCTGGAAGGGGTCGAAGGCCGCCGGGGTCTCGTTCGTGCGGTCCGCAGACCTGGCGCGGGCGCCGGTCTCGCCGGTGCTCGGCGGCAGCCAGGGCAGGCGGCCATTGAGCGCGTCGGAAAACAGGCCGGTGAGATAGTCCGAGCCCATGGCGCCGGGGCTCGCGCGCCGATGCGGCTCGTCGGATGGCCGGCCCATGGCCTCCATGGCGTTGGCGCTGCGCCGCATCATCTCGGCCATGGCGACAGGGTAGTTGCCTTCGGCAAACCCGGCCGGCTGCTGGCGCGCCATGTTGGCCAGCATCATCTGCATCATCGTCTGGATGCTCATCACCGACAGGCTGCGCATCAGCTTCTCGACCGTGTCGGGCGCGATGTCGCTCATGGTCGAGACCTTGCGTGCCACCTCCAGAAAGATGTCGCGCGAGCCGAACAGATTGTCGGCGAGGTTCTTGGCCGCCGGACTGCGGGCGGTCTCCGGCCCGGGCGTGCCGACGGCGTTCATGAAGGGCAGGAAGTGCCGGGACACCTCGGACCAGGCATTGGGGTCCGACATCGCCCGCTGCAGCGCCAGGGTAAAGGCCGGGGCGAGGGCTTCCGTGGTCTGGCGGATTTCCTTGCGGCTCAGCTTGAAGGCATCGGCGAGCCTGTCGGTACCGAGGCCGCCGTCATTCACCGTCAACCAGTCGAAAAAGTCCGTCATGGCGACCTCGCTCGCAGGCGTGCCCAGGCAGAACGGGGCACAGACCGATCATCCTGTCAAACCGCCGGGGGAAAGCCAATCACAAAGCAAGACCGCCTGTTGCAGCGTCGGGCTGCAACAGGCGGGAACAGTCGAAGGGCGGGGCTGCGGCCGTTCGGCCGGCCGGGCTCAGTAGGTCAGATGCTTGAAGACGCGCTCCATGGAGCCGTCCCACTGTTCCTCGAACAGCCGGACCAGTTCCTCGCCCGACGTGGTGCCACGTGCGACGACCTCTTCGAGCGGGGCGAGGAAATGGCTCTCGTCATTGCCTTCCTCGTTGCGCCGGTTGCGTGCAACGAGACCCTGGCGCGAGAGGCGGACCGTCTCGCGGGCCAGTTCCAGAACGCTGGAATCGCGGAACGGGGTGCGGAAGCCGTCGCGCGGCACCGCTTCGCGCATCGCCGAGACTTCCTCGAAGGTCCAGTCCTTCGTCAGCGCCTCGGCGGCGTCGAGCGTCGCATCGTCGTAGAGCAGGCCGACCCAATAGGCGGGCAGGGCGCATATGCGCCGCCACGGTCCACCATCGGCGCCGCGCATTTCCAGGAAGGTCTTCAGCCGCACATCGGGGAACAGCGTCGACAGATGGTTGGTCCAGTCGCCGAGCTGCGGCTCGGGATCGGGAATGCGCCCCTTCAGGGCGCCGTCCATGAACTGGCGGAAGGTGACGTCGGTGACGTCGGTGTAGCGGCCGTCGCGGGTGACGAAATACATCGGCACGTCGAGCGCCCATTCGGCATAGTCGCGATAGGAGAAATTCTCCTCGAAGACGAAGGGTAGAAGGCCGGAGCGCTGGTTGTCGACGTCGGACCAGACGTCGGAGCGCCAGGAGCAGAGGCCGTTCGGCTTGCCCTCGGTGAAGGGCGAATTGGCGAAGAGCGCCGTCGCAATCGGCTGCAGCTTCATGCTGGTCTGCATCTTGCGACGCATGTCGGCTTCCGACGAGAAGTCGAGATTGACCTGGATGGTCGCCGTACGGAACATCATGTCGAGGCCGCGGGTGCCGACCTTGGGCATGTAGCGGCGCATGATCTCGTAGCGCGACTTCGGCATGACCGGGGTCTCGTCGAGGGTCCAGGTCGGCGACGAGCCGATGCCGAGGAAGCCGATGCCGAGCTCCTTGGCGACCGAGCGGACCTGGGCGAGATGCGCGTTGGATTCGCGGCAGGTTTCGTGGATCGTCTCCAGCGGCGCGCCGGACAGCTCGAACTGGCCGCCGGGCTCCAGCGAGATCGCGCCCTGGCCGGCGCTGCCGAACAGGCCGATGATGCGGCCGTCGTCGATGATCGCTTCCCAGCCCGACAGCGCCTGCATGCGCTCCAGAAGCTTGCCGATGCCGCGCTCGCCCTCGTAGGGCACCGGCGACAGATCTTCGGTGTAGAAGCCGAATTTCTCGTGCTCGGTCCCGATGCGGAACTGCGAGGCCGGCTTTTCGCCTGTCGCCAGATGAGCGGTCAGATCCTCGACCGAGGTGACCGGCGTCAGATCGGTCGTATCGCGCGCCATGCTCGTCCTTCGAATGGTTCAGCCGGTCCTGCCGGCAGGCGGAGTCCCGCCACGGGAATATCGGCACTGCCGATTTTCCCCTCGGACCGCAACATAATTCGTGTTGACGGTGTGGCCAGTGCGGCGTGCCTCAACCTTGCCGCCAGTCGCCGATGGCGGCCTGCAGCACCGCCATGGCGGCCACCGCCGCCGTATCCGCCCGCAGGATGCGGGGGCCGAGCGAGATGGCGGTGACGAAGTCGGCAGCGTTCAGCCGTTCGCGCTCCTCGGCCGAAAAGCCGCCTTCCGGGCCGATCACCAGGGCGTGCGGGCCTTCGGGCAACGCGCGCAAAGTATCGATGGGGCTCCCCGCATCGGCCCGTTCGTCGCAGAAGATCAGGCGGCGGCCGCCGTCCCAGCGGTCGAGCATGTCGTTGAACTTCACCGGCTCCCGGCATTCGGGGATCGACAGGATGCCGCATTGCTCGGCCGCCTCGATCGCATTGGCCCGCATGCGCTCGGTATTGAGGCGGGTCGCCTGCACATGCTGGGTCATCACCGGCTGCAGCACGCTGGCGCCCATCTCCACGGCCTTCTGGACCATGTAGTCGAGCCGGGCGTGCTTGAGCGGTGCAAAGAGGTAATGCAGATCGGCCGGCGGGGTCTGGTCCCGCACCCTTTCGCGCGGGACGAGGTCGAGCTTCTTCTTGGCCGCCTTGACCAGATCGCAGCGCCATTCGCCGTCGCGGCCGTTGAAGGCCAGCACCTGCGCGCCCTCGCCGAGCCGCATGACGTTGAGGAGGTAGTTGGCCTGCACCGGCGTTGCCGGCACCGGGGTCTCGGCGACCAGATCCGCGTCGAGATACAGGCGCGGGCTCTTGAAGTCGTGGTTGGGCATGTCTCGAATTGTCCTTCCCTCGGGCCGTGTCACGGCCCGGATGCGGCATCGTGTCCGCATGGCGGCGAAACCTAATCTCCCCGCAGTCATTGTCACGCGAAACCCTCAGACACAAAGCAAGGACACCGCATGGATCTCCAGATCAAGGATCGCGTCGCGCTGATCACCGGCGCCACCGACGGCATGGGCTTCGAAACCGCCCGCATCCTCGCCGCGGAAGGCTGCAAGCTGGTGCTCTCCGACAAGGAGATCACGCGGCTCGAAAAGGACGCCGCCTCCCTCGACGCGGACTATATCTGCGTGGCCGCCGACGTGACCGACCAGGCCGCCGTCGATGCGATGGCTAGGCAGGCGCTGGATCGCTTCGGCCGGATCGACATCGTCCTGCATACGGCCGGCATCACCGGCGCCAAGGGGCATCCGCTGGAGGTCGCCGACGCCGATTACCTGGAAGCCTGGGAGATCGACTTCATGTCGGCGGTGCGCGTTGCGCGCGCGACCTTCCCGACCATGCGCGCGAATGGCTGGGGCCGCTTCGTCTGCATCACCTCGGAAAACGCCGTGCAGCCCTACTGGGACGAGGCGACCTACAACACCGCCAAGGCGGCGCTGGCGGCCTTCGTGAAGAATCTTTCCTACAAGGAGGCCGAGCACGGCATCCTCTGCAACACCGTGTCGCCGGCCTTTATCGAGACCCAGATGACCGACGGCATGATGGAGAAGCGCTCGAAGGAACTGGGCGTCTCCTTCGAGGAAGCCGTCGAGAGCTTCCTGGATGAAGAGCGTCCGGGCATCGCGCTGAAGCGTCGCGGCCGGGCCGAGGAGGTCGCCGCAGCGATCGCGCTGATCGTCTCGGAGCGCGGCTCCTTCATCAACGGCTCGAACATGCGGGTCGATGGCGGCTCGGTCCAGGCCGTCCAGAACTGACCGGAACGACAAAGGCCGGCGGGATCGCTCCCGCCGGCCTTCTTTCCTGTCGTGCATGAAAAGCGCCGCGCAGCCCTCGAGGTGGCGCGGCGCTTTTTTTGCGTCTGTTGGTGCTACGGCTTGATCGGACCGTCGATGCGGCTCGGCGCGACCGGATCGGAGGCCGGGAAGGTCTCGTCCAGCGCCTCATCGAGTTCTTCCTCGTCGGTCATCGGCCGGTCGCCGCCACCGGAGGCCGCGTTGTCCTTCGCATCCTTGTCCTCGGCGCGGTCGCGCGGGCCTGCATGCATGGCATTGTCCATGGCGGATTCGTTCAGCGTCTTCATCTCGGATGCTCCATTCGGAATTGCCAACGAAACGGCGTCACCGGCACCCTGTTCCACGCGGGGGCGAATTCTGCCGGTGCCGGCCTGGCGCCTCAGGCCGGCCGGGCGACCAGTGCCGCCGCAATGCCGGCGCCCATCAGGCAGGAGCCGCCGATGCGGACCACGAAGCGCATCACCGACGGGCGTCGAATAAGATCGCGGGCTCGCACGGCGAGCTGCGCATAGAGAAAGGCATTGCCGGCCGCCAGGAGCACGAAGAGCGCGACGAGGATGGTCGCCTGCGGCCAGTAAGGCCGGCCGGGATCCAGGAACTGCGGCACGAAGGCCACGAAGAACACGATCCCCTTGGGATTGAAGACGGTGACCAGAAAGGCGTCGCGGAAGATATGGGCCGGCCATACCGCACCTGCCTCCGGCAGTCCCGCGGCGACGGGATCGAAATCGTTCGGCGCCTGCGAAGCCGGCGACAGGGTGCTGCGCCACATGCGAAGGCCCATCCAGACCAGATAAAGCGTCCCCGCCCATTTCAGGACGACGAAGGCCGTGGCCGACGCCGAAAGAAGCGCGCCGACGCCGATCAGCGACAGGCTGGCCGCCACGAGATCGCCAAGTCCCACGCCCAGCACGCTGGCCAGCGCGACGTTGCGGCCATGCGCCAGTGCCTGGCCGACGACCATGATGATCGTCGGTCCGGGGATCACGAGAAGGATCAACGAGGCCAGCGCAAAGGCGGCAAGCGTGGCGGGATCAATGGGCATGAACGCTCCGCTGGCGACCGGGATGCGGAAGAGAGCCACCCGGCCGCGCCGCCGTCAAGCGGGGCTGCGCCTGCGCGGGGCTGGCCGCCTGGAATTTGGGCCGTCGCCCGGTTCCACGGCTCTGGAAGCGTCAGTCGCCGCCGCTGCCGTCCGAAGGGACCGTGATGTCGAAGCGTTGCGCGTCGCGGCGTCCGGGCATGAAGATCTCGATGCAATTGCCGGGGCCGTCGGTCAGCATCCAGGGATGGGTGCGGTAGGTCTCGACCCGGAAGCTCTCGCCGGGATTGAGGCTGGCGTAGCTGACCGGCTGTCCGTCGAAGTCGAGCCAGTCGACGCTGCGATATTCCTCGGTGCGGTTCACGAAGGTCACCGTGACCGACCGTGCCGATTCCTGCGAGCGCAGGCCGGGAAAATCCCGGCAGGACGCCGCGCTGGCGGATCCCATGGGAAGCGCTGCCGTGACCACGATCGCCGCAAGGGCCGTCCAAGTCCATCCGGTCATCGCCGCCTCCCTTGGCCGCGCCGGTACGGGCGCGGAAGGGAAAGCCTAGCCCGGTTTGCGGGAAAGCTCACCCCGCTCGGCAAAAATATTTCCCTAGCGTCATGCGCGGCGTGTCCGGGCTGTGCTCCGCCGTGTCAGTCGACGATCACGATGTGCAGGGCGCGCGGGCCATGGGCGCCCAGAAGCAGCGTCTGCTCGATGTCGCCGGAGCGCGACGGGCCGGTGACGAAATTCAGCGACCGCGGCATCTCGCCCTTGCCGTAGCGCGCACGCAGCATGGGGAAGACGGCTTCCATCTCGCCGCCGATGCTGTCGGCCTTCACCACGACGATGTGGTTTTCCGGCAGGAAGTTGAGGCTCGTCGGGTTCTGCGGACCGGAGACGAGCACCAGCGTGCCGGTCTCGGCGATGGCGGTCTCGGCATGGGAGAGACCGTTGAGATCGTCGCCGTCGCTGACGCCCTTGCGGATGGTGAGCGACGTGGCGTCGAAATCGGCGTCGGCGAAGCGTGGGTCTTCGGACATTCTGAGATCGGCGGGGAAATTGTTCTCGCGCAGCCAGCGGGAGACCTCGCCGGCCAAGTCGCCATAGCCGGCGATCCGCGCGGTGGTGGCGTTGGCCCGCTCGGCCATGCGGATGAACAGCGCCACCTGCTCGTCCTGGGGCAACTGGCCGCGCTGGGGCACGATCCCGACGGGTGCGCCGGCCATGCGTTCCTCGACGATGCGCCTGCGCTCGGGGTCGTTGGGGCGGGCGCCGTTGGAGCGGCGGATCCGGCCGAGGACGGCTTCGCGGGTGGATGCGCTCATCGTTTGTCCCCCGTCGTCGCATGGGATTTCTGGGCGTATTGCTGCATGAAGGTGCGCCCTTCGGGCGCCGGCAGGTCGCGCCATTTGGTCCAGCCGCCGGCCAGCGGCAGCGAGGCGAAGCGCCGCTTGCGGCCCGCCGCCAGCTTCAGGAGCGGCATCGCCATCGACACCGCTGCCCGGTAGAGCGCCGGCCGCCGGGCGAAGAACGCCCAGACGCCGAGGCCGGTGCGCTGGGTCCTGGGCTGGAGATGGCTCTCGAATTCCTTCTCGCGCCAGTGCCGCATCATTTTGGGCAGCGGAATGCGCATCGGGCAGACGCTCTCGCAGCGGCCGCAGAAGGTCGAGGCGTTTGGCAGATGGCCGGACTTGTCGACACCGATCAGGGACGGCGTCAGCACCGCGCCCATCGGGCCCGGATAGACCCAGCCATAGGAGTGGCCGCCGACAGCGTGATAGACCGGGCAATGGTTCATGCAGGCGCCGCAGCGGATGCAGCGCAGCATCTCCTCGAACTCGGTGCCCAGCATGTTGGAGCGGCCGTTGTCGAGGAGGATGACGTGGTATTCCTCCGGCCCGTCGAGATCGGCGTCCCGCTTCGGCCCCGTCGAGAGCGTCGTGTAGACGCTCATGTCCTGGCCGGTCGCCGAGCGCGCCAGGATGCGCAGGATCTGGGCGGTGTCCTCCAGCGTCGGCACCAGCTTCTCGATCGAGGCCAGCACCACGTGGCACTTGCCCAGAAGCTGGGTCAGGTCGCCATTGCCCTCGTTGGTGACGATGACCGACGAGCCGGTCTCGGCGATCAGGAAGTTCGCGCCGGTCACGCCGATATCGGCCTCGGCATATTTGCGGCGCAGGATCTGGCGGGCCTCGCCGAGCAGCGTCTCCGGCTCCACCAGATTGCGGTTCGGGTCGAGGTCGACATGGACGCGGCGGAAATCCGCCTCGACCTGGTCGCGGGTCACGTGGACGGCCGGGGCAATGATGTGGCTCGGATGCTCGCCGCGCAGCTGGATGATGTACTCGCCGAGATCGGTCTCGACCGGCACGATGCCGTTCTCTTCCAGGAAGGCGTTGAGCCCGATCTCCTCGGAGATCATCGTCTTGCCCTTGGTGACGGTCTTGGCGTTCCGCTTCTTGGCGATGTCGAGGAAGATCTTGCGGGCGTGGTCCGCATCCTCGGCGAAATGCACGATGCCGCCGGAGGCCTCGACCTTGGCCACATAGGCCTCGATATAGAGGTCGAGATGCTTCAGCGTGTGGTTCTTGATGGCGACGGCGTTGTCGCGCAGGGCGTCGAATTCCGGCAGGGCGTCGACCGCGGTCTGGCGCTTGTCGATGAAGCCCTTCTCGACATGGCCGAGGGCCCGCTGCAGCTCGACATCGGCGAGCGCCTTGACGGTATTGGCCTTGAACGTATGCGAAGTGATCTGCATGGGGCGGAGCCTATTCGGGCATGAAGTCGGGGTCGCGGCGCTGCTCGGCCGTCCACGGGGTGGCGGCCGCCACCGGGGCGAGCGTTCTGCCGCTTCGCTGCAGGCGTTGACGCCTCACAGCTTGCCGCCGATCGGCGGGGCGTCGGTCATGCCGGCGAGGACTTCGGCCACGTGACGGACCTCGATGCCGATATTCTCGCGCTTGAGCTTGCCGTCCATGTTCATCAGGCAGCCGAGGTCGCCGGCCAGCAGCATGTCGGCGCCGGTCATGCCGACATTGCGCGCCTTCTTGGTGACGATGGCGTTGGAGACGTCGGGATATTTGATGCAGAAGGTGCCGCCGAAACCGCAGCAGACTTCCGAATCGCGCAGTTCGGTCAGTTCCAGCCCCTCGACGCTGTCGAGCAGCATGCGCGGCTGCGCCTTGACGCCGAGCTCGCGCAGCCCCGAGCAGGAATCATGGTAGGTGGCGGTGCCCTCGACCCTCGCGGTGACGCCGGTCATGCCCCGCACGTCGGCCAGGAAGCTGACGAGTTCGAACACCTTGTCGGAAAAGGCGAGGGCGCGCGCCTCCCACTCGGCATCGCCGGCAAAGAGCTCGGGATAGTGCTTCTTCAGCATGGCGCCGCAGGATCCCGACGGGGCGACCACGTAGTCGAAGCCCTCGAAGGTGGCGATCACCTGTTCGGCGATGGCGCGGGTGTCGGCCCGGTCGCCGGAATTGTAGGCGGGCTGGCCGCAGCAGGTCTGGGCCGTCGGGACGACGACGTCGCAGCCCGATTCTTCCAGAAGCTTGATGGCCGCGAAGCCGACGCTCGGACGGAACAGATCGACCAGACAGGTAACGAACAGCGCGACTTGCGGACGGGTCTCGCTGCGAACGGCATTCTCGCTCAATGGCTTCTCCTCGTACGTCCTTCGTCGCACATTGGCGGCGGCGTCGGCAACGTTGCAGTTTGGAAACGTTCTGAGCCGGTTTGTCGACAATCGCAATTCCTGCTTGGACCGGACTTGGCCGATCGGGTAGCAAGAGCGGCACCACAAAGGGGAAAAGATGGGCCGCATCACGTTACGCCAGGCGTCGCTCGACCGCTTTCCCACCGATCCGCGCCGGGCCGCCGTCCTCGGCGAACTGCATGCCAGGCCGTTTCCGCTGATCGAGCTGCCGCGCGCGCTGGTGGTGCTGGCCTTCATGAACGAGGATCACGGCGAGAGCGATCTGGCGATCCTTGCCGAAATGTCGGTGCGCCGCGGCGTGCCGCCGCCCGCCAAGGACGCCCGGACCCATTCCTTCGCCTTCGGCAAGGGCAAGCTGCGCTGGGAGCGGCACACCGAATTCTGCACCTATTCCTGGGAAGGGCCGCCGCCCGAACATTTCGGAGACCCGGTCGAGGGCCATCCCTTCGGCGCCGAGTTCCAGGCGCCGGGACCGTTCATCGCCGGTGTCCATCTCGAGTTGCGGCCGAACGACGCTGCTGGTCAGGCGGCGCTCGAGAGCTTCGACAAGTCGAGCTACTGCCATTCGATCATGGAGAGCGGGCTCGCCCATGCAGCAACGGATTTCCGCCAGGATGGCGACGGCATGACACGCATGCTGGTGCTGGACGACGGGCTGCCGCCGCAACGCGCCGGCGCGCTCGCCATGCGTCTGGTGGAAGTCGAGATCTACCGCACCCTGGCGCTGCTCGGCCTGCCGCTCGCCCATTCGGTGGGGCCGATGGTGGCCTCGCTCGAAAGCCGGCTGATGTCGATCACCGAGGAGATGAAGGGCGGCAACGAGGACAGTCGGCAGCTGCTGCAGGAGATCACCCTGGCGGCGGCCGAGGTCGAGGCGTCCGCAGCCTCGGTGCTCTACCGGTTCGGGGCGAGCCGGGCCTATGACGAGATCGTCAGCGAACGCCTCGCCTCAATCGGCGAGCAGCCGATCGCCGGGCAGGAAAGCTGGAGCGCCTTCCTGAAGCGCCGCATGGGGCCGGCCATGCGCACTTGCCGCGCCATCGAGGAGCGGCAGGCCAATCTGTCGGAGAAGCTCAGCCGGGCCGCGAACCTCCTGCGCACGCGCATCGACGTGGAACTGGAGCACCAGAACCGCGACCTGCTGGCCTCCATGGACCGGCGGGCGCGGCTGCAATTGCGGCTGCAGCAGACCGTCGAGGGCCTGTCGGTCGCGGCGATCGGCTACTACGTCGTCGGGCTGTTCGGCTATGTTGCCAAGGCGCTGGAGTATCAGGGACTGCCGGTCTCCGCGACGGTGCTCGTCGCCGGCTTCGTGCCGATCGCGCTGCTCGGGGTCTGGCTGGTCGTGCGCAGTATCCGCAAGCATCACATGCAGGGCGGCGAGGACGGTCATTGAGCCGCAGACGCCTACCGTTCCTTCTGTGGACGCCGGCCCGTGCGGCGCCTAGTTTCGCCTCTCTAATGGGAGTGAGCCGATGTCCGTGATGATGCCCAAGCCGTCCGAGGCGATCCTCGGCCGCCGCCAGTCGATCGTCGACGCCCTGCGCGCGATCGTGCCGGGCGAGGGCGTGGTGGATGCCGCCAACGAGATGGCCGTGTTCGAATCCGACGGCTTGACCGCCTATCGCCAGATGCCGCTGGTGGTCGTGCTGCCGTCGACGGTGGAGCAGGTCGCACGGGTCCTGCAATATTGTCACGCCAACGAGATCCCGGTGGTGCCGCGCGGCTCCGGCACGTCGCTGTCCGGCGGCGCCCTGCCGCTCGAGGACGGCGTGCTCCTGGTCCTGTCGAAGTTCAACCGGGTGCTGGAGATCGACTACGACAATCGCTGCGCCGTGGTGCAGCCGGGCGTCACCAATCTCGGCATCACCAAGGCGGTGGAAGGCGAGGGCTTCTACTACGCGCCCGATCCGTCCTCGCAGATCGCCTGCTCGATCGGCGGCAATGTCGCGGAGAATTCCGGCGGCGTGCACTGCCTGAAATACGGCCTGACCGCGAACAACGTCCTCGGCATCGAGTTCGTCACCATCGAGGGCGAGGTGGTGCGCCTCGGCGGCAAGCATCTGGAAGCCGAGGGCTACGATTTCCTCGGCCTGATGACCGGCTCGGAAGGCCTGCTCGGGGTCGTGACCGAGGTGACGGTCCGCATCCTGCAGAAGCCGGAGACCGCGCGGGCGGTGCTGATCGGCTTTCCCACCTCCGAACAGGCCGGCGAGTGCGTTGCCGCGATCATCGCCAAGGGGATCATACCGGCAGGTATGGAGATGATGGACCGGCCGGCCATTCACGCCGCGGAAGATTTCGTCCATGCCGGCTATCCCCGCGACGTCGAGGCGCTGCTGATTGTCGAGCTCGACGGGCCGGGCGCCGAGGTCGATCATCTCTTGGCCGAGGTTGCGGCAATTGCCGACGCCAATGGCGCCACCGTCACCAAGGTCTCGAATTCGGAAGAAGAGCGCGCGTCGTTCTGGGCCGGGCGCAAGGCGGCGTTCCCGGCGGTCGGCCGCATCTCGCCGGATTATTACTGCATGGACGGCACCATTCCGCGCAAGGAGCTGCCGCGGGTGCTGGCCGGGATGAAGGCGTTCTCGGAAAAATACGATCTGCGTGTCGCCAATGTCTTCCATGCCGGCGACGGCAATCTGCATCCGCTGATCCTCTACGACGCCAACAAGGAGGGCGAGCTGCACCGGGCCGAGGAGTTCGGCAACGACATTCTGCGCCTGTGCGTGGAGGTCGGCGGCGTCCTGACCGGCGAGCACGGCGTCGGCGTGGAAAAGCGCGACCTGATGCCGGAAATGTTCAGCGAGGACGATCTGCGCCACCAGCAGCGGGTCAAATGCGCCTTCGACGACAAGCATCTGCTCAATCCCGGCAAGGTCTTCCCGCAGCTCCATCGCTGCGCCGAACTCGGCCGGATGCATGTCCACAAGGGGCAGGTGGCCTTTCCCGACCTGCCGAGGTTCTGACCATGAGCGAGTTGCGATCGACCGGCGCGGCCGGACCCACCGCGTCCATCCTGCGGCCCGAGACCGCGATCCAGCTCCGCGACATCGTCGCGGCGGCGGTATCGCAGGGAGAGCCGCTGGCGGTCGAGGGCACCGGCTCCAAGCGCGGCCTTGGACGGCCGGTGCAGGCGGCGCGCACCCTGTCGCTGTCGGCCATGGCCGGCGTGACCCTGTACGAGCCGGAAGAGCTGGTCCTGTCGGCACGTGTCGGCACGCCCATCGCCGAGATCGAGACGCTTCTGGACGAGGCCGGACAGCGCCTGGAATTCGAGCCGCTCGACTACGGGCCGTTGCATGGGCTGGAGCCGGGCCTCGGCACGATCGGCGGCGTCGTCGCCTGCAACCTCGCCGGGCCGCGGCGGCTGAAGCACGGCGCGGCGCGCGATCACATCCTCGGCGTCCACGCGGTGTCGGGCCGTGGCGAGATGTTCAAGTCCGGCGGCCGGGTGGTGAAGAACGTCACCGGCTACGATCTCTCCAAGGGCCTCACCGGCTCCTTCGGCACGCTGGCGGTGATGACCGACGTGACGCTGAAGGTGCTGCCGAAGACCGAGACCGAGACGACCATCGTGTTGCGCGGTCTCGCCGACGATGCGGCGACCGGCGCCATGGCGGCGGCGATGGGCTCGTCGGCGGAAGCCTCGGGCGCGGCGCATCTGCCGATGTATGTCGCCTCGCGCGTCGCCGACGGCCATCTCGGCAACGACGCGGCGACGCTGATCCGGCTGGAAGGCTTCGGCCCGTCGGTCGCGGCGCGTTCGGCCTATCTGAGTGCGGCACTCGAGAAGGTCGGGAAGGTCGAGCACCTGGAGGGCGAGGCGTCGCGGGCGGTCTGGCGCGACGTGCGCGACATCCGGCCCTTCGTCGACCGCACCGACAAGCCGGTCTGGCGCCTGTCCGTGACGCCGACGCGCGGCCACGAGATCGTCATGAGCCTGCGCATGCAGGCAGCGATCGACGCCTTCTACGACTGGCAGGGCGGTCTCGTCTGGCTGCGCATGGAAGGCGAGCCGGAGGCCGAACTGGTGCGCGAGACGATCCGGCGCTTCGGCGGCGGCCATGCCACCTTGGTGCGCGCCTCCGAAAGCGTGCGGGCGGCGACCGCCGTCTTCCAGCCGCAGCCGGGGCCGCTGGCGGGTCTCGCCAGCCGGCTGAAGCAGCAGTTCGACCCCGCCGGCGTGCTCAATCCCGGGCGGATGGGCTAGGCGGGCTGCCGCGCCGCCGGTTCGCATCGACGACGTTTCCAGACTCTTTCATGGGCCAGACCTTTGCAAACCACCTTCTCCCCCGCGCAGCTCGCCGATCCCGAGACCGCGCATTCCGAGCAGATCATCCGCAAATGCGTGCATTGCGGCTTCTGCACCGCGACCTGCCCGACCTATGTCACCCTCGGCAACGAGCTCGACAGCCCGCGCGGGCGCATCTACCTGATCAAGGAGATGCTGGAGAACGACCGGCCGGCCGACGAGAAGACCGTCACCCATATCGACCGCTGCCTGTCGTGCCTTGCCTGCATGACGACCTGCCCGTCGGGCGTGAACTACATGCATCTCGTCGACCATGCCCGCGCCCATATCGAGCGGACCTATGAGCGGCCGCTGGCCGACCGGATGATCCGGCGGATCCTGGCGATGACACTGCCCTATCCCGAGCGGTTCCGCGCGAGCCTCGTCATGGCGCGCATCGGCCGGCCCTTCGCCGGGCTGTTCGATGCGATCAAGCCGCTGAAGCCGTTGGCCGCGATGCTGAAACTGGCGCCGGGAACCGTGCCGGCGAAATCGCAGGTCAACGCGCCGGGCGTGCGGCCGGCCGAGGGGCCGCGCAGGAAGCGGGTGGCGCTGCTGCGCGGCTGCGCCCAGTCGGTGCTCGATCCGAAGATCAACGAGGCGACGGTGCGGCTTCTGAACCGGCTCGGCGTCGAGGTGGTGGTGCCGGAGGGCGAGGGCTGCTGCGGCGCGCTGGTCCATCACATGGGCCAGGAAGAGCCCGCACTGGATTTTGCCCGCCGCAACATCGACGTCTGGTCGCGCACGGCAGACGCCGACGGCCTCGACGCGATCATCATCACGGCGTCGGGCTGCGGCACGACGATCAAGGATTACGGCCACATGCTGCGGCTGGACCCGGCCTATGCCGAGAAGGCAGCGCGGGTCTCGGCCATGGCCAAGGACGTCACCGAATTCCTGTCCGAGCTGGAACTGCCGCTGCCGGTCAACGCGACCGATCTGGTGGTGGCCTATCATTCGGCCTGCTCGATGCAGCACGGCCAGAAAATCACCAAGGCTCCGAAAGTGCTCTTGGCGCAGGCCGGCTTCACCGTTCGCGACGTGCCCGAGGGCCACATTTGCTGCGGCTCGGCCGGCACCTACAACATCCTGCAGCCCGAGATCGCCGCCACTTTGCGCGACCGCAAGGTGAAGAACATCGAGAGCATCGCGCCGCAGGCGATCGCCACCGGAAATATCGGTTGCATGACGCAGATCGGTTCGGGCACCGGCATTCCGATCCTGCACACGATCGAGCTCCTCGACTGGGCCTTTGGCGGCGAGAAGCCGGCGAGCCTCGCCGCCGTCCGGCCCCGCGGCGAGCCCGGCCTCGTCGCGGCGGAGTAGCCCATAACGCAAAACGGCCCGCCGTTGCCGGCGGGCCGTGATGTCGAAGCGATCGGGCGCTGGGCTCAGCCGCCGAAGATCGAGGCGATGACGTTTTCGCGTACGACGCCGACTTCGGTATAGACGTTCTTCGGACCCTGGCCGCTGGGGCCGATGACGATGACCTTGGTGCCGTTCGGCACGCGCTCATACAGGTGCTCGACGTCCTGGTTCATCATGCGGATGCAGCCCGAGGACATGTTCTGGCCGATAGTCCAGGGCTGGTTGGTGCCGTGGATCCGGAACAGCGAATCGCGACCGCCGCGATACAGATACATCGCCCGTGCGCCCAGCGGGTTGGCCGGGCCACCCTTCATGTGGGCCGGCAGGATGCGGCCCTTGGCGCGCTCGCGCTTGATCATCGACGGCGGCGGCGTCCAGCCCGGCCACTCGGCCTTGCGGCCGACGCTCATCCGGCCCGACCAGCCGAAGCCTTCGCGGCCGACGCCGACGCCGTAGCGGGTCGCCATGCCGTTGCCCTCGACGAAGTAGAGATATTTGCGCTGGGAATCGACGATGATGGTGCCCGGCTTCTCACGCGTCTCGATGCGCACCTGACGGCGATGATACTGGGCCGCCGGGCCGCGCTGGGCGAGGGCCCGGTGCTGCGTGCGGGCGGCGACGCGCTCGGCGCTGACTGTCACCCATTTGTTGGTCGCGTGGTCGTAGCGGCGCACGTCTTCGGCGCTGGCCTGTCCGGTCACCGCCAGGGCCATGATCGCCGTCAGGCCGGCTCCGGCCCATCGTGTCCAGTTCTGCATGGGAGGCTCCTCTCGTTTGGCGGGGCGGAGCAAAGCCCACCGTGTCCCGCGCCTCGTTGCCGTCATTGTGCCATGGTTTGAACGCATTCTCGCCGCGTTGGTCGCATCGAGTTCCGCATTCCGTTGAGGAAAGTCGGGGCTGTTGCCGTTAGAGCACAACGACCCTGGTGCCGACCTTCACCCGTTCGTAGAGATCCATCACGTCCTGGTTGCGCATGCGGATGCAGCCCGAGGACACCGCGCGGCCGATCGTCCAGGGCTGGTTGGTGCCGTGGATCCGGTAGAGCGTGGAGCCGAGATAGAGCGCGCGGGCACCCAGCGGGTTGGCTTCGCCGCCCTTCATGTGGGCCGGCAGGATCCGCCCCTTCTTGCGTTCGCGGGCAATCATCGCCTTCGGCGGCGTCCAGCTCGGCCATTCGGCCTTGCGGGTGATCGGATGCCGGCCCTTCCAGCCGAAGCCGGGCTTGCCGACACCGACGCCGTAGCGGCGCGCCGTGCCGTCGCGGCCGACATGGTAGAGGAACTTCGCCCTGGTATCGACGACGATGGTGCCGGGCGCCTCCTTGCCGCTGTACGGCACGGTCTGGGGCAGGAATTGCGGGTCGACCGCGTTCGGAGCCGGAAGATTGCGGGTCGCCAGCGCAACCTGCTGGCGTCCGGTCACCGGTGCGGCGCTGCGCGTTCCGGGCAGATAGCCGGGCCGCACGCCGGGCGCCTGGCCGCGGACGCGCTGCTGGGCGTAGCCAGGACGCACGACGACGCGGGTGCCAGCCGAGGGCGCCGCAGCGCCGCGGCGACCGCCGAGGACGACACCCGACGCGGCGGCCCTCTGATAGCTGCGGGCGACGCCGTCACCGGGCGACAATTGCAGGAGCCAGCGATCGGCCAGATCGGGCGCGATCTCGACCGACGGCAAGCTGCGGTATCGCTCCTGCGCCTGGCTCGCCGCGGGGCAGGCCAGAATCGCCAGCAGGCCGACGAGTGCGCGCCGGGCGGATATCGGTATCGCCATGATGTCCCTCGATTGCCGGATCGGGGCCGGCTTGCGCCTGCCGCCTCGACACCGAGCCTCGCTGCAAAGGGCAAGGGAATGGTAAACGCGCCGGTCCGAAACACCCTCGAAAACGGAAACAGTTTCATAAGGTTAAGCAGCGGTTTCGCAGCGTGGTTAAGGGGGCGTTGTGAGTCCGACGCGGATGTGGCGCGCGGAGGTGTTGCAGCATGCCTGCCACACTATGCCGAATTAAAGCGCACGCCGAAATTTCAGGCATTGTGCAATGCAACATAATTGCTAGATTCGATCTCGGCGTCCAAAGGGCGCCATGACGGGCACCAGAACCCGGATGCGGGACGAACGCACGCAATGGCATGAACCGGTCGCACAAGGCTGCGATCGCAACCCCTTCGCCATGGCCGCTGGACCGGCCATAGGAGCCCTGCCATGATCGCTCTGACCCTGATCGTCTGCCTCAACTCTGCCCCCGCCGACTGCCGCCCCGAGCAGGTCGCCTTCGACGGTTCCATCATGCAATGCGCCCTGTTCGGCCAGGCTGCCGCCGTCGAGCATCTGAAGGCGCGGCCGAAATGGCATCTGAAGCGGTATCGCTGCGCGTCGGGCCGCTCGACCAACGCCTGACACCGGCGGGCGGCGCGGCGGCTTGCCACTTCGACGGGCGCCTGCGAAAACTGCGCCATGGACCCATCGATGCACGACGCGCCGCCGCCGGACGGCCTGATCCGCGGCCCGGACGGCCTGCTGCGCTGCGCCTGGCACGGCGGCGACGAGCTCTATCGTCGCTACCATGACGAGGAATGGGGCCGGCCGACCGCTGACGACGACCGGCTCTATGAAAAGCTCTGCCTGGAAGGGTTTCAGGCGGGGCTCTCCTGGCTGACCATCCTGCGCAAGCGCGCGGCCTTTCGCGAACTGTTCCACGGCTTCACGATCGCGCGGGTGGCGGCGATGGACGAGGCGGACGTGCAGCGGATCGTCCTCGATGCCCGCATCATCCGGCATCGCGGCAAGATCGTCTCGGCGATCAACAATGCCCGCCGCGCCGACGCGCTGCGCGCCGAGCACGGCTCGCTGGCACGCTTCCTCTGGCGCCACGCGCCGGATGCGGACGAGCGGCCGGCGACGGTGACCGCCGAATGGCTGCGCGCCAACCCGGTCACCCCCGCCTCGACGCGCCTGTCGAAGGCCCTGAAGAAAGCCGGCTTCACCTTCGTCGGCCCGACCACGGTCTACGCCTTCATGCAGTCGCTGGGCTTCGTCAACGACCACATTGACGGCTGCTGCATGCGCGACGATTGCGCAGCGGCGCGGGACGCGTTCACGCCGCCGGGGTGAGGGGGCGTCGCTGGCGTGTGATGCGCTGCTGGTGCGTGGCGCGGCAGCGGTGTCGCGGCGTCGCGGCAGGCGCGGTGATCGTCACCGGAGCGGCGGTTGTGGCGCTGAGGCATGGGTCCTCGGGTCAAGCCCGAGCAACTGTGTGAGTATGCGTCAAGGGGTGGCTGGGCGCGGCTGATATTCTCCGGTTCGGATTGCCACGTTGAGCGTGACGAGGAGCTTGCG